>JAYTVM010000046.1:0-32582 GCA_043743995.1 Pirellula sp.
ACCAATCACGCTCCGCGTGATTTTCGCAGTTCAAAATCTTTTGTTTCTGAGGCAACATCACGCGGAGCGTGATGGGTACTTTCTTCAGATTCGAAAAAATCACAGCCTTTGAGCGTGCCAAACGCTTGATTCGCCTTAATCCGCGAAAAAGAGACCGGCGTCGAGATACTGTCCGCCACCCGTTTGGCGACAATGGATGGCAATGACGTTGGTCCCCTTCACCAACACATTCTTCAAAGCCAACGCTAGATTAAAATAATTTGTGACATAACCGTTGAGGCTCGCTACCTCAGTCCCGTTGACGTAGATGACGCAATCCTCATCGTGATGCAGTCGCAAATAGAGTTTACCAATTGGCAGCTCTTTGAGCTCGAAAGAGCGTCGCACCCAGATTTCCGGAGTGGACCAATCGGTGTGGATTTGAGAACCGGGGGGTGCCGGAGTACCCGCCCCAAAACCGGCCTTGCCTTCGTTCCATCCGGTGCTGTCAAACGTTGGTTTCATCCAGGTGTCACCAGGTTCGCGGGTCGTGTATTGCCAGTTCTGTGGCTGCAACTCCGCGGTGGCGATGAGTTCGCGTTTGTTGGTGAGTGAAGTCGGGGCGTTGAGCAACCGTTCCGACTGTTCTCGCAACCAAGCCGTATCGATTTTCTTTTGGCGGTCGTAGGTCAGCAGTCCGTTGATTTCGCCTTCCACGTCGGTCGTTTGTGTGTAGACACCGGCCGCGATTCCTTCTGCGCGAAGTGCGGCGATGATCGCAATGGAAGTCTTGTAGCGGCCTTGCCATTCCTCTTTCGATTTGGGAAGCCCACCGTAGCCCCAATTCTTTGCGTCGGTCTTCCAAAGGTGTCCTTCAACAGGCCAACCATGTCCACCGAACTCACCCACGACTTTCACAAAGCCGTTGAACCGCCCTCCCTTTCCTAAGTGGAATGGGAAGGAAGGGTGAGGGTAGTTGTGCTCGTCGACGAAGTCCCCTATCGGCCAAAAATTCCCACCACTGGCAATATTGATGAGCCGCGCGGGATCGTATTCCATCGCCATTTTGCCAACGTCCATGGTAGCGTGTTGGCCCCAAGCTTCATTGAATGGAACCCAAACACCAATGCAAGGTGCATCGCGAAGATGATCGACCATGCGCTTGTATTCGGTGACCCATTGTTCGTGAGCTGCCTTGGGCCATTCCGCATCGGCGGGGTTCGCTTCCAAGCGCGTCCAAGGTGGGCTACTGGCACCATCGCGCCTCCGTTGGCCATAGCCGCTGCTGACCTGATCTTGCCACATGATCATTCCAAGTCGATCGCAGTGGTAGTAATAACGACGAGGCTCGACTTTGATGTGTTTGCGGATCATGTTGAAGCCGCACGACTTCAAGAACTCAATGTCGGAAAGCATCGCAGCGTCCGAGGGTGGAGTCAGCAAACCATCCGGCCACCAACCTTGGTCGAGTGGCCCCCAATGGAAGATAGATTTTCCATTGAGAGTCAACTGCAAGTGGCCATTCGCATCCTTGACTTTGCCAAACGAACGCAAGGCCGTGTAGGCTTGCACGGTATCAACAGTCGTTCCGCGTTTATCGAGAAGCTCGACCTTGAGGTCATAAAGATTGGGAGTACTAGGACTCCAGAGCTGTGGATTTTCTAAGGTCAACCGGACCAGTCCGCTACCTTCGACTTTTCCAACTGGCAGTCCCTTGAAAGTAGCGGTGACGCGTACTTTACAACCATCGGCTGGGTTGGCGATGAATGGGGTCACGGTAATTGTGCTGGCTGCTATGTCGCACGCATAGTCCAGGTCCAGCAAATGCATGGCAGGTACCTGCTCCAGCCAAACGGTTTGCCAGATCCCTGTCACGCGGGTGTACCAGATGCCTTGGTTTTGAAGTTTTTGCTTACCGTGCAGTTGATAGCCTTCGGTGGCATCCTCGGCTCGCACGACCAATTCATTGTCACTGGCGCTCTTGAGTGAATCGGTGATGTCGAACGAAAACGGTGTGTGGCCCCCTTGATGGGTTCCAATTTCTTTGCCATTGATCCACACGGTGGTTGCGTAGTCGACCGCTTCAAAGTTCAGGATACTTCGCATGCCGGCCGTGGACGCAGGAAGCGTACGTCGGTACCAGAGTGTTTCTGTCGGTTCGATCAAACGACCAACACCCGAGAGTGGTGACTCTGGACAAAAGGGGACCAAAATTTCGCCATTCCATTCGGTTGGCTTTGCGGAGTCTTTTGGCGTGACGGCATAGGACCAAAGCCCATTGAGATTCGTCCAATTTGCTCGTAAAAACTGTGGACGTGGATATTCGGTCCATACGGCATCCGGCTTGAGCGAGCGTCCCCACTCGGTCATCAATCGCGTTTCGGCCGGCTTCCACTGCGCTTGCACTGCACAACTCAGAAAGAACCATATCGAAATGGTACGCAGGAGCCTGGTGCTTCGTAGGTTGAAATGCATTTTTGGGAAGTTCTTTCTTTGGGAGGAATGATCATGGAGGTGGCGGGGGTGGCGGGGGTGGCGGACCATGCTGATCGTAGCATTTTTCAGATCGTGGCTCAGTAGTCACAAGCGAGAATGCCCTAATTTTTAAGGCTCACTCGAGCTATCAAGCGATTCTTTGGATTCATGAGCGCGCCGGCGTTGGTGAAGCTCCCGTTCGAGTTCTGCACGCTGAACCTTGACCTGACGCAATTTGTTATTCACTTCAACTAGGTCGGCAAATATACTTGGTCCCCGCACGACGGCCCATCCTGCCACAAACATCAGGTAAACTGCGAAGATGCCTTGAGCGACTGTCGGAGAGTGGAAGCGGATAGAGATGGCCATGCAAAAAGCAACCAACGTCGTCACCACCATCAGCCTTCCAATGCCAAACTGAATGCGTTTGCTTTTTGTCATTGGATCACCAGTATCATCACCTTTCGCTCCGAGGCTGTGAATTTATTAGATCCGGGCTGCGCAAGGCCCTCGCTCAGGTTTTGCAGGAACCCAACGAGCAAAGGGCTCGCTCTTCCACAAGTGTCGCTTTTTGCTCCGCAAGAGTGCTCTTCGTTAATGCACTTTTGCGGAACAAAAGGCGACAATAGCCTGCACCGGCTCGATTTAATCACAGCCCTCCATTGTACCGTTCGCCGTTACAATTGTTATAAACCAAAAAAAGCAATGTTTGGATTGCGGGATTCCGCCCGATTTCGGCTTGGATCCGTGCGAGTCATGGACTCGATTGCGGTGATTGAATCCAACGCGACTGCCTCAATCCGAATGGTAGGTAAAGATTAACATTTCCGAGGTTCAAAATCGCATGCTCTTACGCATTATTTCGATTATAGGACCATCTTAAAATGTCCATCGGTTTTGGACAGGAGTGTTCGATCTGTTGTTAGTACCGTCGAGGCCGTTGTGTGTGGAGGTAGGATGTCTCCGCAATAGCTGCAAATCCGCAATCAATGCGCGGTAACCGGAGTCCGATCGTCACTGCAATTGCGGAGGACAGGACTCGCTCAAACAATCAATTCAATGGAGTGAATTCGATGACTAAGTTAGTGTTCCATCTATTCTTGTTAGGGATGACGACGTTGGTAATTTCTCGTCCGTCCCATGCACAGTCGTTCAATACCATGAACGGACTCATCGGTCCGAAAACTGAGTTGTCCGTGAAGGCGGGTATTGAGTCGAATGACCAAGTAGCCCTGGCTAGTTTCTGTGAGTCGGCACCCGATTGTGATAATCGAGGCCAACGTTTAGGAAAAGGAAATAGTTGCGGCAAAGGATCAGGAAATAGCTGCGGCAATGGCGTGGGTAATTGGCTTGACAATACACAGCTAACTTTTGGGGCCGACAGCTACAAATCGCTTGGCGATAGCGGTCTAACGGGATTTAACCCGCTGCCGTTCTCGCTAGGCAATAGCTTCGGCGCCGTCTCGGGATTCAATACTGGGGTCAGGCTCGGAGAGTCGCGAATCCGAGGTCAAGTGGGTGCGAGCTATGGTGTCTACGATTTCAAAGGGCGTACCACGGTAGCCCCACTCAAGGACGACTCGCTCGAGCAGCAAACGTTTATTACCGCTGGATTCTACAAGCGTAGTGACGTATGCGGTGGCGATCGAATTAGCTGGGGCGCCGTCTACGATCAGTTCGTCGGACATCAATGGGGTTGGGCGAACAATGAAGTTAGCCTAGGCCAGATTCGCGGCATTATGGGATACGCTCTCAATGAAACGAATGAGGTAGGCAGCTGGGGAACGGTTCATACCAATAACGATAGGGCTTCGCTCGGATTTCCACCAGGCGCCGTAGTAACCAACATTCGCGCAATGAACCAAGCCAACTCCTACTTGCGACACCAGTGGGCGTTCGGCGGCAACAGCATGCTATACGCTGGTGTAGTCGACCGTGCGGACGTCGCTAGCTGGCAATTTGGGATGATCAATTTGGCCCCTGTGAGCACCTCCAAATCGCTCTACGGTAACTTTACGTACGTAGCACCTAGCTCCGCCACTGGACTGGTTGGTAGTTCCGAAGAGCAATGGAACGCATCGGTTGGAATGGTTTTCTATCTTGGCAAAAAAGCCGTCAGTCGAACCGTTTCGGGGAATCAAGGGATGCCATTGTTGCCAGTTGCCAACAACGGTTCGTTCCTCATCACCAACTAATGGATTCCGAACGGGGCTGAGCGGCGTTTCTAGTCGCTCAGCCCCCGTGGCGGATGCTGCCAGCATCCGATCCGACGCGAGTATCCGATCCGACGCCAGCATCCGAGCCGAATTTAGTATCCGAGCCGAATTTAGTATCCGATCCGACGCTAGCAGCGTCGGCCACGGCAGCGTCGGCCACGGCAGCGTCGGCCACGATAACGTCTACTCCCTCTCGGCTACGGGCAGCTCGATGGTGCCATCTAGGTAGTCGATATGAAGATCGATTTCCAAAGAGATTTCTGTCGGGCCTTTCAAAGCCCTATTCGCGAATCGAGATTCACTCCTGCCGTAGCGCAGCCCCCCTTGCCTTACTTCATAAAAACCTGGGTGAAGGCCATGACCCGCCAATGGAGTGCGTGACGCCAACATGGTAAGTTCCTGGCGCCAGAGAATCGACGAACCACTTACCTCCTTCGCTAGGCATGGAATGAAACATATGTTCGAAATCATCTGACGCTTCGACGTGTAGGTACAGTCGTTCGTCTGGTTCACGAAATCGTGAATTTGGATCGCGAATGGCTCGAATGGTCGCTGCTGATCCCAATTCGATACGTATGAGATCTTTCTCGTCAGGATTTGGGCGACGTTTCGGAGTGATAACCTCTCGACTGTATCCAGCCGACAGAATGATTAGGGTTGACGGTTCGAGCCCTTCCGGCAAGGTGATCCGACCTTCCGAATCGGTAACGAGTCGAAGCACGTTTTCAAGAGCGTGGTGCCCATCAGCATAGTTTTTGAAGTCATTCCATTCGACGTAGTTCCAACCGGACTTCTTCGAAACACCGGTCAGGACCGTTACGTTTTCAATGGGCTTTTGCGTTTGGCGATCGATCAGTTGAAATTCCGTGGACTTATTCGGTAACAATTGAATGCGTCGAGGAGCGGCCTGACTCGTTCCCTTCGGAATGATACTCTCGATGTATGGGGCAAACCCATTCGCAAATACTCTTAGCTGGTAGTCACGATCAGGGTCTAGTGTTTTCCCCCATTCAAACCTCCCGCTCGCATCGGTCACCTTCATGGGTTCCGCGTGGTGACGAAAAGTAACTTGATATTGCGGAACGGGCTGGCCCTCAGGATCAAAAACCTGCGCGTAGATTCTCCCAGCGTAGTTCCGTCGTGTAAGTGGGTTGCGATAATCGGGTACGGTTATCTTCACACGCCCATTGGAATCGAAATACTCTTTGCGAGAAATCTGATGCTCGTGAACCCATTCCGTGCCTTCGGTGATTTTCAGTGAAAGCCAACCCTCCTGGTTGAAACGTTCGACGTATTCCTTTTGCGCAACTGCATCGTCTGGTTTCGTCTCCAGCAATGGTTTCGGAGTCGGAAGAAGCTCTCGAAGTTCGCAGACACCATCGACATTGCACAGACTTGGTTGTTCGTGTCCTGGGATTCTTTCCTGCTGCTTGACACTGGAAAAACTGGAATTGAACCCCGACTGCGGCGTCATGGGAAGGACACTTAGATTTGGTATCGGTGAGCCAGACTCTGCAACGACGGTGACCTGAATGCGCGTTTCCGGAATCAGTTGGAACTGGAGCTCTGTTGGTGCAGTTGTTGGACCGGGCAATACGTCGTCACGCCATTGAGGGCAAAAGCCCGGAGCTGAGACGCCAAGCTTGAATCGTCCTGCTGCTTTCAACACTTCAAAACGATATGAGCCATCGCTAGACGTGCCAGTGCTTTCGCGAGGAGCATCGAGTGGATAATCAGGCCCCCATTCTATGCGTGCGTTCGATATGGGCTTGCCAGCGGTATCCGTAATCTTGCCAGTGAACCAGCGAGGGAATGATGCAACATGCCCACGCTTGACTTGGCTTAGCCGGATTTCCGTAGGTAGCAGGGCAGCGTTGTTAGGGGCAACTTGAAGGAAAGCAACCACTACCAATAAAGCAGCATCGATAATGTTCATGGTTAAGTTCGTGCGGGTTAATCTGCCAAAGAGTATCAGTCGTTGACTTATCATTGTCGCCTTTTGCTCTGTGAAAGTGCGGCCACCAAACGCACTTTTGCGGAGCAAAAGGCGACAATAGGAAAGAGGAAAGAAAAAGGAAATACACTCGAAATCGTATAGCCAAATTCTTGACTTTGTTGCTGAAGACTCCTAGTATCGGGAAAGCTCGGCCCTACCATTGCCAGAGATTCGAGTTTTATTCCAGCCAGATAACAAAAGTGGAGAGGAGGGCGTAACAGGATCCTTTGGATTGACCGACGCTGCGGGGAAGTTCGTTTTGAAATTATCGGATTCTCAAAACGAGGGTGCGGTTGTTGACTTCCATACAGTGACGCTTTCAGACAAGCTCAGTGAGGATCCTAAAGATTCCGATGCTGGCGGTGTTGGCAAGACAACGAAATCTCGCATCCCCATAAAATACACCAATGAGCCAACCAAATTTGAGGTTAAGTTAGGGAAAGTGAATCAGGCTAATTTCGATTTGAAGTCGAAGTAACACTATCGCCTCTTGCTTCGCAAAAGTACGTTAACGCGGCACTTGTGGACGAGCGAGGCCCTTCGCTCGTTGGACTCAAATCCTGAGCGAGGGCCTCGCTCAACCACAAAAAACAAAAAACAAAACGCGGCTAAACAAAAACACCGTTAACGTTGATTTCCTTCTCCCTAACGTTACACTAAAGGGGATTGGCACTTCACAGTCTCTCGTCGATTGATTTTTCCCTTCGTTCTTTTCTGTTGGAGATATCATGGCAGGTAGGTCCATATTCTTGAATCGCAAACAGGGTTTTACGCTCGTCGAGTTGCTCGTCGTGATTGCGATCATTGGAATCTTGGTTGGCTTGTTGCTCCCCGCAGTTCAAGCGGCCCGCGAAGCGGCTCGACGCATGCAATGCGGCAACAACTTGAAACAGCATGGCTAAGCGTTGCTGAATTACGAAGCGGCGCACCGACGGTTTCCTATCGGGTTTTTGGATACGACGGTCGGTAACGGACCGAACTTGGATGGCGGTTGGTCTTGGATGAGTGCAGTCCTTCCCTTTCTCGAGCAGAGCAGTCTTTACAACACCCTGGACCTAAAACGCCATCCCTACGGAACTGCCTCCACCCCCGCAAATATTGCAGCGTGCGCGGTTATCTTGACTTCATTCCGTTGTCCATCGGACATTTCGCCCCTGACCGACATTAGTAACGGTGGCAACGCGAATGGCACGAAGGCAATCGCGGTCACTAGTTATGCTGGCGTGTTAGGCTCCTTTGATGGACAGTGGTGTCAAACATCCGGAACCACGAACGTAGTGGGAGTTAGAAACCACGGCTTGCTAGTCGTGAACTCGTCCAGGAGAATCAGCGAAGTAACGGACGGAACGTCGAATGTCCTCGCCGTTGGCGAGGTTTCCTGGCGGCCTGTCAACGCAGCCGGCGATGGCTCAGATCGGCAGTACGTTTTAGGCAATATCACGACCGGGGGCGGTCCGCTTTGTACCAATTCAGGTGCGAACAACAATGGTCCGCATTTGCATCTACGAGCAACGCGTCACAAGCTGAACGGCCCCACGATAAGTGGGGCGAAACACAAAGCCTTTCACAGCTACCACACGGGCGGCGGCCAATTTGTCTATGTCGATGGATCCGTTCACTTTATTACTAACTCCATTCACCACACCGATACCGACTTTACTGCCCCTGGGATCACCGCCAGTGGCCCCTTCGGCACTTACCAGCAAATTGGATCGATTGACGATGGAGCCGTTACCTCACTAGATCTTTAGCCGATCGACAGCATATTCAATTAAGTCAATCGCTTAAGACTTTCCTTTTGGATTCATAGGGATTTGCATGCAACCCGTATTTTCTCGTTGGTTATTTTCCATTACCTGTATCTTGTTTGTTTCAGGCTGTGGTCCGAGCGGTCCGAAGCTTGGGTCCGTCACTGGGACCGTGACGCTGGACGGAAAGCCGGTCCAAGGCGCACTCGTGACCTTCCTTTCGAAAGCCGAAAATGGCTCAAGCTCGTTTGGCAAGACGGATACGAATGGCAAATACCAACTTGAGTTTTCGACGGAACGATTCGGTGCCATGTTAGGTGCCCATGAAGTTGAGATCGTGACAAAACGAGTCAACAAGTCGGAGGAACCTGACACGGGGGCTGTCGTTCAAAAGGAGACCATTGCGATTCCAAAACACTATGCTCGGGGAGCATTGACGGCAGAAGTAAAAGCTGGTAGCAACGTATGCAACTTTCCATTGACGACGAATCCAAAGGACGCAAAGTGAATTGATCCAATGTCGCCTTTCGCTCTTCGGCTGGCGTTCTGGACGCGTGCAACAGGAATGTTTTTTTGTGGCTGAGCGAGGCCCTCGCTCAAGTTTTTTAAGCAATACTGCAATGAAGCCCAATTTCGCAAAGTTTTCGTTTAACCGTTAGCCGTAGGCGTACGTTCATGGCATCGAGTACGCCTTCGGCTAACTGTTAAACAATTAATTGAACGGTATGGCTGTTAAACAACCCAACGAGCGAAGGGCCACGCTCGTCCACAAGTGCCGTATCACGGATTGCCCTTGCCACAAACAGCCAAGAACCCACCGCTTCTCAAATGCGGTAACCATGGGCTCTTGAGCAGTTCGCTCGATTGTCGATTCAATCGATAGAAGCGTTGCACGACCAAGCCGCTTGCTTTCAAGTCCCTTCGCAACTCACGCTCCGAGTAGATATGCAAAAACATCGAAGGCAGACCGCGATACGCATAGACACTATCCCCAAGTTCCCAGTTTGGATCACGCTTGGCTCGCATCCAATCCAGCACAGTCTTGCGCACTCCACCCGGATCGCGCAGCCATGAACCGCGATTGTGAACGTGAACAAAGAACTTCCCCGGTGCGTTCAGGATACGACTCGCATGCTGCATAAACGAGCGTCGATTCTCGCGGCCGTGGACCATTCCCAACGAACTGTACATACAAAGGACAGCGTCCGCAAATCCATCCGCCAAACATTCCAAATGGGCCATGTTGGCCCGAATCGCAGCTACTTCAGGCAGCGCCAACGAACCAGCCTTGGTTTTGAATTCACGCAGCATGTCCAAACTCAAATCAACCCCGATCACCCGCCAGCCTCGTTCCGCCAAGGGGATCAGATTGCGACCCGTTCCGCATCCGAAATCCACCGCGATACGGCTACTTCCATCCAACCTGGTTGATGATGGACCCAGGTGTTCCGCGATCAATTTCCGATCCAATTCCAGCAAGGGGTGGCCCGCATGAAATCGGTCGTATTCGGTAGCAATCGCGGGCTCGGTGACGTAATCCCACGTCCCCCGCGAGACTCCGGAGGGGAGTTGCCAAGAAGCTCGCGATTGATCGTCTGTTCCGCTTGAAGGGCCGGCCATGACTACTTTCGGAATTCGAAGGTTGCCATGACGGGATGGTGGTCACTGATATCGCGTTCGGCTCGATCTTTGGTATAGCGAGTATCCCAATGATCCATATCCGCGCCCACGCCACGAATATTGTATTGACTGAGAACCTCGATGGATTTGAACTTGATGCCCGGCCCGACCGTGGTAGCCAGCATGGACTTGGAAACCAAAATCCGATCGAATTGCTTTTCGAGGATCAAGTGCGTTTGTCGTTTTCCCTCGGGGGCCATCTCGAGCAAGTCGAAAAGGTCATCGGAAGTTTTCTCGGTGCGCCGCCCAAGAAGTTCGAACATCCCATCACCGTTGGCGGTTGCGTTACCAGCCAATTCTTCAACGTTGAGGTCCCCCAAGATAACTCGGTTCTCGCCCGCTTCGATGACGGCGCTCATCCATGCGTGGGCCAACTTGGCTTGCTGACGTCGCAGATCTGCGGCATCAGCGGTGGCACGCAAGTGAAGAACCAATGCAGTCAGCGACTCGGTTTTGCCATTCGCCTGCCACTCGAATTTTGCGAACATGTGCTTCGACAGATTATAGAATTCCTTGGATGCAAACATCTCTTGCGATTGTTCTCGGCGAGAATACTCGACCAATCCGGATTGGTAGATGATGGCAACATCCTGCTCCGTAGCGGAATCGAAGCCTTCGATGAAGGCAACACGGTAGGTCAAGTTGTGTTTGTCCTTGAGGGCTTTCGTGAGGGCGGTCATGACCGATCTATCTTCGATCTCTTGAACAGCCAGGATGGTCGGTTGGAATTTCGCAATGGCCGCCGCGACCGTATAGAGCTTCCATTGCCATTCCTCTGCGCTAGGAGCGGACTGTTCTTTGGCGATGTCGCTTCGATTGTTTGCTTGAAAGTCATCGAAGAACCATTCCAGGTTCCAAGTGGCGATCGTCAATGGGTCCGGCGCCTTATCGGCTCGGCCGACCGGGCAAAGTAAAAAACAAAGGAAAGCGATAAGGCAGAAGCGTTGCATGGTCGAGTTGAGGGTTGAGGGATCAGGGTTGAAATTCGTTGCTATTGAGCAAGCGACCGACTACAACCAATCGCCAACCGCCGACTGACCGCTGCCAACTAGCAACTAGCAACTAGCAACTAACAACTAACAACTAACAACTAACAACTAACAACTTCCCTAATCGGCTGGTAGTCATCGTCGACTAGATAATGAGGTCGGCCGGTCACATCGGGTACGGTTGTCGTCGACGCGTTGATGCCAAGGTTATGATAGAGAGTCGCGAAGACTTCTTGAAAGGTAACAGGCCGCAGGACCGCTTCACCGCCCAGCCGGTCGGTGGCCCCAATGATTTGGCCGGTTTTCATGCCACCGCCAGCCAATAGCGCGCAGGAAACGTTCGGCCAATGGTCCCGGCCACCGTCTTTATTGATCTTGGGCGTGCGCCCGAATTCACCCCAAGCGATGACGGTGGTATGCTCCAACAGGCCGCGTACGTCAAGGTCTTCGATAAGTGCGCTTAGGGCTTGGTCAAAGTCGGGGAGGTTTTGTTTGGCTATTTTAAAATTGCTTCCATGCCAGTCCCAGAATGAGTAGCTAAGGGTCACCACGCGGACGCCGGCTTCCACGAGTCGACGCGCAAGTAGGAATTGCTCGTTCAGTCTGGGAGCTGCGTCCCCTTGTTCTTTGTCGGTCCCTTTGCCATAACGTTCACGAAGTTTAGGAGCTTCGGAGGCAAGGTCGAGTGCATTGAGCATTCGGCTGGACGTCAAGATATCGAAGGCGCGATGCTGAAACGAATCGAAACCCTCCATCGCGCCGTTCAGATCGAGATCCCGTCGGAACCGATCCACGCTAGCCAGCAGTGCTTTTCGATCGGCCAGTCGCTGCGTTGTGATACTGCCCAGCACCATATCATCCTTGATATTGCCCGAGGGGTTGAAGGGCGTATGGGAGTGGCCGAGGAAGCTCGACTTACCGAAGTTGTACGGCGTATGTTTCATCTTCGGCGATAGATTCACATAGGACGCCAGCGTCGGATCTTGTGTTCCTTGCAGCTTGGAAATGACCGAGCCAAACTCTGGCCAACCGCCAGGCGGGTTGCGTTCATTGAGGCGACCGGTCATGCATTGAAAGGATTCGTGCCGGTCCTTTGCACCGACCATGGATCGGATGATAGCAAGCTTATCGGTCAGTTTTGCTAAAAGGGGCAGGTGCTCACAGATTTGGATGCCGGGAACATTGGTGTTAATAGGCCGGAATTCGCCGCGGATCTCGCTCGGGGCATCCATCTTGAGATCGAACATATCTTGGTGTGGTGGTCCGCCGGGCAGGTACACCATGATGACGGACTTGTTGGAATTGCCAATGTTATTAGCGGCTTCGGCCCGGAGCAATTGGGTCATGGAAAGACCGCCGAGCCCGAGGGCGCCGATCTTCAGGAAATTGCGGCGCGGGAGACCGTCGCAGAAGCGGTTACAAGACTTACCATCGATGGTAATCATCAGTTCAAATTCCGAAGATTTGGGAAGTGGCGGGACTGGGCAGGCTATTGATCTTGGCAGCACAAGCGGCCGTTGTCAAATACAAGTTGCTAGTTGGCAGTTGGCAGTTGCTAGGGAATAGGGAATAGGGAATAGTGAATAGGGAATAGGGAATAGTGAATAGTGAATAGGGAATAGGGAATGGGGAATGGGGAATAGGGAATAGTGCCCTAAACCGTCGCAAACCCGCGAGGCAGGGGAATATCCCGAGTTTACTCGGAGGATCGGAACCCTGAGAGTAGAGTCTCACGGTAGAAATCGACATCCTTGCGGGTACGAGGGAACGCAAAACCCCACCGCTAGTTCCTCGCTCCCATCAGTTGCCGACGGCGCTCGGTAAAAATGTCTTCCAGGAAACGTACCGAGGATCGTTGAGTGTTATCGACATGCCTGGATTGGTATGGGGGCGAATCGGTGTCGTAAGCAATTTCATGGAAGCTTGAACTGGGGTCCTGCCACCCTTCTTGCTGTTGCACGAGGTGCAGGAGCAAACGACATTTTCCCAGGTGGTCCGTCCGCCTTGCGAACGCGGCACCACATGGTCGAGACTTAATTGGCTCATCGGGCGCGTCTGGGCGCAATACTGACAACGGTATCCGTCGCGGGCAAAGAGAGTCTTGCGGTTAAAGCGAACGGTCGACTTCGGCACCCGGTCATAGAGCACCAAACGGACGATGCGCGGAACTTGCAATTCCCGTGTTGGCGTCCGAATAAAGTCCTCTCCTTTTTGCTTTTCCAGAGCATGCAGATCGGATAGTTCGCACCAATTCTCGAAATCGTAATTGGCGTATTGCTCGTCCTCGATCACGATAACTTCCGCACAACCTCGGTAAAGCAAGGTCATGGCGCGACGGACGTCGACAACTCGCACCGCCATATAGAAGCGATTGAGAACTAAGACACTGCAATCTAACGCTGAGCTCTCGCTCATCCTGACTCCTCCCGATGGGTGATCGCTCAGAAACCGAAACACTGAAAGCCATTCGGGTTCTTAGCATAACCAATTTTTTTACGGCTCGCCAAAATCCGCGAAAGAACTTCATAAATTCAAAGAATGGAGGGAATTGTACGAATTGGACTAGGGATTGGCTGCTGCCCTACTGACGACGCATTGGTTCGGCAGGAGCCTCACCGCCTCACCCTCCCACCGGAAAACCAAGAGCTCGTTCCATTCCATTGAAAAGACCGCGAGAAATGCACTTTTGAACACGTTTATTGCTAGCTTAGTCTCCATTGCCGCACCGGTTTTTTGGGTGGGGACGTTGCTTGGTTTGCCCGGCAATTGGGGTTTGGTAGCGATTGCGGCAGCCTTGGCGTACTTCGTCAACGAGGCTGTCCACATCGATATTCATTCGCCAACGGTGGCTGCGATTCTGGCGTTGGCAGTGTTTGGAGAAGTTGTCGAGTTCGTGGCGGGTGCGGCGGGAGTCAAGCAGCTTGGCGGTTCTCGCCGCGGGGGCGCATTGGCCGTATTGGGGTCCGTCGTCGGTGCGATTGCGGGCCTTTTTATTGGCGTACCTGTACCCATCATTGGAAGTCTCATCGCCGCGCTTCTGTTCGGTGGAGTGGGCGCTTTTGGTGGCGCCGTTGCTGGCGAACGCTGGAGCGGAAAGGACTGGGATGTTTGCATCCGGATAGGCTGGGGCGCCCTCTGGGGAAAAATGCTCGGTACCGTACTCAAAACTGTGTGCGGCACGGTCATGCTCGTGCTGTTGCTTTACGCCGTTTGGACCTAGAACACGCTGCCAGCCTGTTCTAGTCGCCTTTCGCTCCCAAGCTACGTGGCGGATGCTGCCAGCATCCGAGCAGCATCCGAGCCGACGCTAGCAGCGTCGGCCACGCCCCTACATGATCGCTAGGTTGTCGCGGTGGATAACTTCTTCGTAGGGGCACTGACCCAGGATCTGCTCAATGCGATCGGAACGGCAGCCCCGAATTTGCTTGACTTGGTTGGAATTGTAATTGATCAAGCCACGGGCAATCTCGAGCGACTGTTGATTGACGATCGAGACATTGTCCCCTTTGCCAAAGTCGCCATCGACGTTCCTGATGCCGATGGCCAAAAGACTTCGTCCGTCATGGCACATGGCTTTGGCAGCCCCGTCATCGACGGTCAGTTGTCCAGCAGTTTGGGCTGAGAACCCGATCCATCTTTTTCGCGGCGTAAGCGTTTTGGACTGGGGCAAAAAAAGCGTCCCTGTCGGCTCACCTTGGGCTAGCTGTATTAAAACGTTCGGTTCTCGCCCCCACGCGATCATCACCGACTGGCCGCTCATGGTAACGAATTTAGCCGTGGTTAGCTTGCTGGCCATGCCCCCTTTGCTTACCCCTGTCTTGCGATCGCGAACCATCTCTTCGATACGATCATCGATTCGCTCGACGGTGGGGACGACTTGAGCTTCGGGATCGCGAGGGTCACGATCAAAGAGTCCGCGTACATCGCTGAGGATGGCCAGTACGCTCCCTTCCAACAGGCCAGCCACCATTCCGGCAAGTCGATCGTTGTCCCCGAAAGTCGTCTTCAATTCGTCAACGGCCACGGTGTCGTTTTCATTGATGATTGGAATGGCACCCATTTCCAAAAGCCGACGAAGTGTATTGCGAACATTGAGATAGGCGACCCGGTCGTCCAACTCAGAAGCGGTCAACAGAATTTGGGCTGCGTGCCGACCATGTTCGGCAAACGTCTGCTCGTAAACTTGAATCAAGTGCGTTTGGCCAATGGCTGCAACCGCTTGCAACGTCGCCAGGTCGGTTGGTCGCCCGGGTAGTCCGAGTTTACCAACACCGCTTGCAACAGCCCCGCTCGAGACCAAGACCACTCGCTTGCCCATTTCGACCAAAACAAGCAACTGCCTGGCCAAGTTTGCAACTTGCACGCGATCGAGCCGCCCATTGTCGTCGGTGAGTGACCTTGAACCAACCTTCACAATCCAAGTCGATGCATCCGCAACACTTTGTCTACGTTCGTCCATGTTTTTCCATTGGCTATGTTCGTACCGCCAGCTTTCTTGATTCGATCAACTGATCCAGTTCTTGCCGAAGCTTCGGCAGTATCTCATCGTAGCCGAACGCTCCAATCGCCTCGCCGCCACGTTTTAGATTTACTTTAGCGGGTCCACACCAGAGACCGAGATCCGCATCGTCTGTTTCGCCCGGACCATTCACACGGCAACCCATGACCGCGATCGTGATCGCATAGTCCTTTGCATAAGCAGTCATCTCTTTGACGTCTTGAGCCAATTCAACGAACGCTTCGTTCTCGACCCGCGAGCAGCTCGGACAAGAAATAATATTGAGTTTCGACGGATCCAACGCGACCACCGATCGCAGGCGACCGTTGCGAATATCATCGATGATCTGACGTCCCGCTTCAATTTCCATCGATTTCTTGGAGTTGGGAACGGTCAAACTCACACGAATCGTATCGCCAATTCCGCGACCGATGAGTTGCTCAAAGGCGATCCGAGTTTTGATAATCCCATCGGGTGGCAGTCCAGCCTCGGTCACACCCAAATGCAGTGGCACGTCTGGCCGCGATTCTGCGAACCGCTTGTTTACCTCGACTACTTTGGTTGGATCGCTGTCTTTCAGCGAGACCACGTAGCGAGCGAAGCCGAGCGAATCGAGCAGCTCGCAGTGTTCAAAGGCCGATGCCAACATAGGACCGATCGAGTCGGAGTGATCGAACAATTCTTTTTGCCCAGGGTCGACGCTGCCGCAGTTCACGCCGACTCGTAGGGCACAATTGTTTGCACCAGCCGTATCGGCCAGGAATTTCACTTTGTCCTGCCATGGCCGTTGTTTTTCATGATGGTAGAGATGCCCAGGGTTGTAACGTACCTTGTCGACGTGCGGAGCCACTTTCTCAACCAATCGATAGTTCTCTTGCAGATCGACCGAGAGGTTGGCGGTGGTTTGTTTGCGGATTTCCGCTAAAGCCTCGGCGTCTTTGTCGCTATCGACTGCGATGCGAACGATGTCAGCCCCAGCCCGTTGCAAATCGTTGACTAGAGCGACCGTCGCATCGATGTTGGTCGTGTGGGTAGCCGTCATGCTTTGGACGGCGATTGCGTGATTCGCGCCAACGGAAATGGAGCCGATCTGGACGCTTCGAGTGGGGTTTCGCTTGATTTCCATGGATTTACAATAAAACTGATTTTCGAGAACTGGCATCCAACCTCTGCCACCAGTTTAGCTCATCGGCAAATTTTCGCAGTCCCAAAGTGAGTTTCACGCGATTCGCGCTATTTGCGGGCAGGTCCAATCGCAAGAAAAGCACCGGAATCTTGAATCTTCCAAAGGACGAGGTAGGAAAATAAAGGTAGGAAGATAATCGCAGCTAAATTCCATGTGCGAAGAGTTTCCCGCGAATCACGCGAACGGCGCGAATAGGAATTTGCGATTTGATTCGTGTCGATTCGCGTTATTCGCGGGCAGGTCCAATCACAAGGAAGGACCCGCGTGTCGCAAAACTACTTGCCTTTGGCTGCGACTTCTTCGGCCGCACTGCCGCGGTAGTAACGTGGCTGAAGGACAAAAGGGTCCAGAAAATCGCCCACGTGGAATTTGACGTAGCCCAGCCTGGCCACACTCTCCGCGTTAGGGAACGTCGATATTCCGTCAATCCATCGAATGCGTTTTGATAAGTTCGTTTCGGTTTCCAGTCGATCGCGTTCTGGATCTGCCAAGAACTTTCGAATTCGGTCGCAACCCGGCCCACACAAATCAATCGTCTGAATACCGGCATTCTGTTTCTGCGCTCGATCCAGCAATGCATCAATGTCCAAGATTTCGGTACTTGAGACTTTTTTCATTTGAGAGGATGCTCCCGCGCTCAAGATGGAATACTCAGCGCAGAAGACTTGGCCGCGATACGCATCGAGTACCGCATAAACCGAATTGCTTGCCACTGGGCATTGCAGAGCGATCACGTCGAGCGTATCGATTTCGATGGTCGGAATCCGTAGCGCATAAGCCATGGCTTTGGCTGTTGCGACACCGACTCGTAAACCGGTAAACGATCCTGGGCCCGTCAGCAAAGCGATGGCTTTCAGACTCTGCATCTCGATGTTGTTCTTGGTCACCAATCGCTCTATCGCGGGAGCCAACGTTTTCGCGGAGCCCAAATCCGGAGACAACAACTCCATGTCGCAAAGGAGTTGACCGTGCTGGTCTCGCAGGATCGCGACCGAGCCGCTCTTTCCGCTGGTCTCAAGGGCCAATAAAACTGGATCGCCGTTCATGCGTAGGTCACGGAAGCAACTACTTTCCAATCTCGGCAAGCAGTTCGCTCATCTCGGCCGCCGCGTGCTGATTGTCCTGACGCCGCGCCTCGTCGATTCCATCCCTTAAAAAAGTTCTGGCTTCGTCAAGTCGGTCCAGTTCCACCAGTTGCTGGGCAGCCATGAAAAATGCCGCAACATACTTCGGCTCATCCCGATTGGCCAATTCCGCCAGCAGTTCCAAGCTCTTCTGGCTTTCATCCAACTTGCGGTATTCCATGGCCAAAGTATATCGCAAGAACGAATCTTGAGGTTCGTCTTGCAACATTGCCTGAATCTTTTCGATGCGTGTGGTTGTCATGGCATGGATTCGTTAATAGTGGAAAGTTGCAACCCGAGCGTTTGACCACGCTGGACGCAAAACGGCTTGAGATCGATCTCTGTTTTTTGACCCCTCATCCACTGGTACATTAGCACACCCGTGGCGGTCGACCAGTGCAAACCGTGGCGAAAATGCCCTGCAGCGATAAACCCATTCTCAAATGGATGCAGCGTGCCTAAGTACGGCAGCGAATCAAACGACCCTGGCCGCAGTCCTGCCCAGGTCCGTTCGACCTTGGCCGAGGCCAAAGCTGGGCATATTTTTAAAGACCATTCCTTGAGCTGATCGATCATCTCGGGGGTTGTGCTAGCATCAAACCCAACTTCTTCCTCGCAGGAACCTGCGAGAACGTAGCCGTCGTCGCGGGGGACCAGATAGCGATGTCCATCGTTGATCACCATCGAAAAGAGCGGTTTATTGAGCTTGTACAAAACCATTTGTCCACGCACAGGCAAAATACCGGTCTCGATGCCGAGAGGTTCAAGCAATTGGGAAGCCCATGCTCCATTGGTGATACAATAGCGCTCTGCCTGGAATTCACGAGTGCCTGCGCTAGCCGAAACAATTCGATCGCCCTGGGTGTCCAGGCGATCGATGCGAGTGTTTTCAAGCATGGTTACGCCAAGCGTTTTGCAGGCGGAGACCAACGCGCGCATGTGCCTTGGGTTTCGCAACCGGCAGTCATCCGGCACATACCACGATCGAAGCTTGTCGTTTTGCTCTACCAGTGCAGACACGACGGGCAGTCGAGTCGCAAGTTCGTCGGCAGACCAAGACTCGAAACGGACGCCATGTTCGTCCCACCACATTTCATTAGCGGACAATGTCGCACGCTCGGCTGCGGTGCGAGCCAAGTACAAACCGCCACATCGGCGAAATTCATTATCGATACCGGTTCGTTCGAGCAGTTGCCGAGACCATTCGGGATGCAAACGATGGGACAGAGCTCGCAATTGCTCGATTGGATCGAGAGCTTCTAGGGTTGCCCCGGCAGGCAAAATACCGGCGCCGGCCCAAGAAGACGCTTTTCCAAGTTCGCCGGCGTCCACGACCAATACTTTCCAGCCGCATAGCGCCGACTGGTACGCTATGGAAAGTCCAACCACGCCGCCGCCGCAAAGCATGAGATCGTACGGCGGATGGCCTGTCACCATTGGCCGTTAGTCCTTGGGGGCATAGAGGAGCACTTTGCCGACACAGTACACCACGAGCGCCAGTACAGACAGGACCGACACAATCATGAAAATCCAACCTGCAGTAGTCATCGCAATATTCCTGTTATTACTGTTCTGAAATCCACGTTAGGCTCGGCCTTCTTTTTTCCAACGTTGTCCCGCAAAATACACCATGACCCAAAGGAACAAAAGGCTTCCCATCACGATGGAAAAGCCAGCCAATTGAATTGGGTCCTTAAGCTTCTCGACCATCTTCAAGTTGCCAACGTCGTTCTTGGACGTCAACATCGAATAGAGGATCCAAATGAGAAATGCTGGCGACACAAACTTAATGACGAACTGAATAAATCGGGGGACTCGAAGCTCAGCTCCACTATCCAGTTCCTCTTGTCCAAGCTTGGTCCCAAATACCCATCCATAGATGATCGCTTGAACGAGCGCCAAGACGACGATGAACAGTTCACCCGACCAGAAGTCGATCGAATCCAATCCAACCAGATTCTTGGAGTAGTACATCACGAAGCCTGTACCTAACGACGTGATTACGAACATCAGCAGCGTGGAGCCTTTTCGGGTCAATCCCAGTCCTTCTTCGAAGAAGGCCATGACAGGCTGAAGCATCGACAGGCTGCTGGTGATGGCAGCCAAGAACAACATAAAGAACCACAGGAAACCGAAGACTTGACCTCCTGGCATCTCGGCAAAAACATTCGGCAACGCATTGAATCCGAGGGAAAAAGAGCTGGACGTGAAGGTTGCTAACGTGGTCGCACCTATGAAGATAAAGGCAGCAGGGATAGTGATCATTCCACCCAGGCAAACTTCAAAGAACTCATTCACGCTAGTCGCCGTCAATCCGCTCAGCGCGATATCCTTCTTGGGTTTTACGTAACTTGCGTAATTGATGATGACGCCGAAACCAACCGACAGGGTAAAGAATATCTGTCCAGCGGCGGCCAGCCAAGTCTCGGGTTCACTCAGCTTTGCGAGCTTTGGATTCCACATATAGCCTAAGCCGTTGATTACGTTTTGTTCGGGGTTCTGAGGGTTAGCTGGGAGTGTAAGAACGCGGATAAGGACGCACATGGCGCAAATGGCCATCATCGGAATTGCGATGTTGCAAAATTTCTCGATGCCACCGCTGAGCCCGCGATACACCACCAAAAAATTTAAGGCAAATGTGATGGCGATAAAGATCAGCGACTGTTGAATGGTTCCAGAAAAGAGTGACGCGTCTGCGGCCGAACCCGTAAATGTCGTAAAGAATTCTTTATACGCGTCCGGGTTTTTCCCCATCATTAAACTACCGGTCAAGTAATTCCAAGCGTATCCCAGGCACCATGCCTCCACGATGATGTAGTAGAAGTAAACGGTCATAGGAATCAGCAACGCGAGCGCGCCAAGATATTTCGCCAGCGGATGTTTCCAAAGAACGGAGAAAATACCGGGGGCGGAATTGAATCCGTGACGTCCGCCATAACGTCCCATCGCCCATTCCGCCCAACACAACGGAATCCCAACCAACAGCAAAGCCACAAAATAGGGAATCATAAAAGCGCCGCCGCCATTCTCTGCGGCCTTGCCCGGAAACCTCAGAAAATTTCCTAGTCCAACAGCGGATCCGGCCACCGCCATGATCACACCAATTCTCGATCCCCATTGCTCTTTAACGTTGGACATGTGGCTCCCTGTCTTGAATAGAGTTGCGATCAAACTGCCGTCAATTCTCAACCCATTGGCATCACGGAGAGGGTGACATTAACAAATGCCTTGCGACAATTCCTGGGCTCGTATGCTACACCACCGCCACGAAAGTGCTAGCACCTCTACCGGATCTACGGCTACTTCTAGAAATTTTGCTGAAACTGTGAGTGTAGCTCGACCACGAAGATCCGCCTCAGCGAGGCGGAGTCCTACTTCGACTGTCCCAAGTTGGACAAGTTAGAGGAAAGAGCCGTTGTCTAATCGGGAGTGCGAGGTTCCTACCGAGCTTTTGCAGTCCTTTTTGTCGGCAGGAGCCTCGTTCTCCCGATAAATCGCAACGCAAAAACCAATTTAGGACAGTCGAACTACGCATCGGAGAGACGTAACTACGCGAAAAAAGCCAAAGTCTTTGGACTCCGGCTTAGTGATTCGCGATTTTCTCTATTCCATTAATTTATCGGGCGATCCTTAGCGGTACACGCTACCCGGTGCACCGTTTGGCAAGCTGTTGGCCGTGTTAGGGACTCCGGAGGGAGGCAGGCCAGCCCCCGCACCTGGACTAGAAAAATCGTAGCCCGTTTGGCGACTTACGCTACCCGGACGGTAGGGTGCAGCACCTGAATAAGTTTGAGTTGCAACAGCGGGTCCGGTCGCAGGACTTGGTGGAAGACCGGAAGGCGAATAGGAGCTCGGCAACGCATTTGGCATGCTGCTTTGTCCCTGCATCGCATTGTTTGCAACGGCACTGTAACCTGCAGGCATGGCAGAAACACCGCCACTTCCCATTGGAGCGTACGAGGAATTATTCGCCGATTGGGGAACTCCGGTAGGTGTTCCTCCGTAGGCTGGTGGCAGTTGAGATGGCATGCCTGCTATCGCAGACGAAGGCGAAGGACTGCCATAACCGGTTTGAGATGGTGGTGCTCCGTATCCCGCTGGTGCACCGTATCCAGCTGGCGCCCCATTTCCGGTGGATGGTGTGAAACCAGGTCGATTTTGATTCGCGGCCATGTTGTATGGACCAGTTGAATAGCCGTTTCCACTTGCGGACACGCCAGCACCATTGTTGGCCATTTGACTGTTTGCCTTCGGGTTATTCGGTGGCATGTTAAAACTAGGCCCTGTAGTTTGGCCCGTTCCGTATGGCGAAGTTGGCCGACTTGGGTTGGCTGCATTGCTGACCAACGGAGATGGACTGTTCTTGTAAGCCGGCCCCATTTGGGAGGTAGGACTGTTTGACGGCATAGACAGTCCCGGACTGCTACTGGCCAAGTCCGTGGGTTTTTTAGACCATGGAAACATGTCCGATCCGGGCATCTTCCAACCGGTTTTGCATCCGGCTTGTGTACCTGCCATAGCAACGACAACTACGGCCAATCGTATCCAGTTCGCGAGTTTAGTTCGCATGCTAACAATTCCCTTTGATAGCTTGTAGCACTCCCGCTCATCTTGAGCTGAAATGCCGTTGTTTCTGTTCTGGTGAGTTCTCATCTTGAGAACGTTTATTAACGTGAAGGCCGCCAATACTTCTTGTTTCGGCTAATCGTCGCCTGCACAATACGGATAATCCGAAAAATCCGCCTATTTTCTCGCGGTGGCTTATTGCGTACAGGCAAACGTCACATCGCTGCTCGTCTAAAAGCAATACCGTTCAAATATTTGTTTAACAGTCAGCCGAAGGCGTACTCGATGCCATTAACGTACGCCTACGGCTAACCGTTAAACGAATTTTTGCGAAATTGGGCTTCGTTGAACGGTATTGCTTCTAAGGGCAGATTGACGATGAGATTTAGCGGAAACGAAGCTGTTGCGTCAACGTCAGCTTAGCAATTACCGTTTTGCCTGAGCACTTCGAATAATAGGATGGATGTACTGACCGACGCATTCAGCGAGTCGATTGCCCCATGCATAGGGATTCGTACCGCCGTGACCTCGGGTTTCAGCCAATTTTCGCCTAGACCATCGCTTTCGCTACCAACCACAATACTGACGGAGCGTTCGTACTTGGGTGCAGTATGGGAAATTTTGCCATCTACGCGCGCGGCGTAAATCGCAATGGAGCGTTCCGCTAACCAGCTTTGAATTTGTTTTGCCGACCCAACCGCCATAGGCACTCGAAACAAAGCACCCAAACTGGAGCGGATTGCGTTTGGATTCCACATTTCACTGACTGGATCGCTTAAAAGCACGGCGGAAACTCCAGCCGCATCCGCGGTCCGCAGGACTGCCCCCAGATTCCCCGGTTTCTCCATCCTATCCAGAACCAAAAAACACTTAGAAGAACCTTCGTCCAGCCTGGATGGCATGCGTTCGTCAAGTGTTTCAAGAGCTAGGCTGGGCTGTCGGGCAACCGCAATCAACGAGACGTCGCGATCCCCGTATTGCAATTTGGCCATCGCTGGCTTGGAAATGAGGTTGATCCGAATTCCGGGAACCAAAGCCTGCCACTCGGAGACCAAATGCCGATGAGATTCTTCCGAAGTCTCCAAAATAAACAGTTCCGTGCACTCGATTCCGCCGGCGTGAGCATGCCTAGCTATCGGATCTCCATCGATAATCATGAGACCGCTGTCTCGACGTTCGCGGGGGTCTCGCAACGAATTGGCGGCTTTGATTCGCTGATTGCTCGGGCTAGAGATCGATTCGACAGTCACAAAACCCGACTTTCCAGCGATTGCTGGACGGAAAGAGGAGAGACCCTCATTTTCGTGGGTCTTTATAGAAAATTGACAGTGGCCGCTCGGGGAGTTGAACCCCTGGCCAAATTCGATGGAAGCTCAGAGTATACCTGCACTTGCGTCAATTGCCAGTCCTTTGCGCTGCACTGGCGCTGCAAGGCTGCGTCGCTTATTGTCCTTTCAGTACATCCATAACGACCCAGATACTGCTGGACTTATCGGCAATTTATCGGCATACTTGAAAATCAATTTATTGCCGATAGGACTCCGGTAAATGCCAAAATTCGAACCCAATTATACGATCACGAATCTCGCGGCCAGTGCCTTAGTCCGCATTGAGACGGTTCGTCAACGCATCGAGTTTCTGCCAATCCACCCGACCGTTCTGGTGTCGCTACGAGAAACAGCCAAACTCTACTCGACGCATTACTCGACGATGATTGAGGGCAATCGTCTGACTCAGGAGCAAGTCGAACAGGTGGTCGGCAAATCACAGCACTTTGCGGGACGTACACGCGACGAATTGGAAGTGAAAGGCTACTATGCCGGAATCGGCGAACTCGAAGCAATGGTCGCTCGCAAAGGAGCTATCACGGAGCAATTCATTCAATTGATGCATGCTTTGGTTATGGGTGCTGGAAAAAAACGAGTCAAGCCGACACCCTATCGCACGGCTCAGAACGTGATTCGAGATGCAGCGACGCGGGGTATCGTCTACATGCCGCCAGAAGCCAAGGACGTACAGCCATTGATGAAGCAATTGACCGAATGGATTCGAGTCTCCGACCGCAGTGTCGTTCCGTGTGCCATTCGAGCCGCGGTTGCTCACTACCAATTCGCAACCATTCATCCGTATCTCGATGGCAACGGTCGTACGGCGAGGTTACTGACAAACGCGGTGCTTCACTTGGACGGATATGGACTCAAGGGACTGTATTCGCTCGAAGAATACTATGCCAAGAATCTCGGAGCGTACTATGAGGCGATCGCCATTGGACCGTCGCATAACTATTACTTCGGTCGAGCCAACGCCGATATCACACCGTGGATAGATTATTTCTGCGAAGGAATGGCTCGCAGTTTCGAAGCGGTTGCATCACGGGCAGAACAAGCCGCTTTGGCGGGTATTGACGACAATCACATTCAAATGCGGGCACTCGACCCAATGAAGCGTCGTTGTTTAGAACTATTTCAAACTCAGAACGAAATTGCTTCCCGCGATATCCAGGCATTCTTCAACTATAAACCTCGCTCTGCAACCGCCTTACTCTCACGCTGGGTGGATGAAGGATTCTTGGTCATTACCGATCCAGGTCTGCGTTCAAGAAAATACGCCCTCGCAAAGCGGCATTGTAGGCTGCTGGATTGACCAAATAGGACTGTCGGTCTGCTCCGCGGTAAATTCCAGACTACTGGGTGGGTCAATCCTATTTGGTTGCGGACAATAGCCCTCCAGATAGCTTTTAATTGACATAACATCACTTTGTAGCTATTATGATAGCTATGATTTTGACTTCAAAAGAGCTTCTTGAACATATTGCACAGAATGCACGCGCACTGCGGCTCACGCAAAACCTTACACAATCTGGTTTAAGTGTGCGTTCAGGTGTGGCACTCGCAACCATAAAGAAGTTCGAGCACTCAGGCCAAATCTCACTGGAATCGTTGCTCAAGATAGCGATTGCTTTGGGCGCTTCAGCACCATTCGAATCTCTTTTTGTGATCGACAATGCAATAACAGTTTCTCTCGATGAGCTGATCGAGCAAGCCAAGCCTCGTCAGCGTGGGCGGTTCAAATGAAACCAGCAAAGGTCACACGCATCTCGATTTCGCTGGACTTTGGCAGCGACGTTTTCAAAATAGGGCGACTTGCCCTCATTCGTAACCAAATCTACTTCGAGTACGATGCCTCGTTTCTAGCAACAGGACTTCAGATATCCCCCTTTCATCTGCCCTTGAAAGCAGGAGCGGTCTCCGTTCCATGGACCAATTTCGAAGGTCTGTTTGGCGTCTTCAACGATAGCCTTCCTGATGGTTGGGGTAGGCTGCTTCTTGATCGACAAGTGGGAAAGCATGGCATACATCCCGACCAACTTACCGCGCTGGATCGATTGGCGCATGTCGGTTGCAATGGGATGGGAGCCCTGACCTACGAACCAGATTTCAGCTTTAGACGGTATCCTGAGCGTATCGATCTCGATCACTTGGCGGACAGAGTTAAGCTGATCGAAGGCGAAGCGGAAGAAGTCTTCGAAGACCTTCTGAGCCTGTCCGGTTCATCGGCTGGGGCAAGGCCGAAGGTATTGGTAGGTGTTTCTCTCGATCATTCAACACTGACCCATGGTCTTGCTCCTTTGCCAAAGGGATTTGAGTCATGGCTGATCAAATTCAACTCGCGGCATGACCCTCGCGATATGGGAGCAATCGAATTTGCCTACAGCTTGATGGCAAAAGATGCGGGGATTGAGATGATGCCAACCCACTTGTTCCCTGCCTCTAATGGCCATGGTTTTTTTGGTGTACAGCGGTTTGATCGCGATGGCCCTTCACGGCTACATATTCACACAATAGCCGGATTGTTACATGCCGATCATCGTATGCCTTCGCTCGACTATGAAGATATTCTTCGAGCGACGCTTACTCTGACTCGGAATCAAGCCCACGTTGAACAGATGTACCGTCTAGCGATCTTCAACGTGTTGGCACACAACCGCGATGATCACTCCAAAAACTTTGCTTTTCTGATGGATCGTAAAGGTGCGTGGCGGCCATCACCTGCTTATGACCTGACATTCTCAAGTGGTCCCAACGGATGGCACTGCACAACGGTGTGTGGCGAGGGAGAAAACCCGGGAGTCGAGCATCTGCGATCCCTCGGTGAACGGTTCAATATCGAAAAGGCAGAAGACCATATTGAGCAAGCTCAAGAGGCCATTGCTAAATGGCCAATGATCGCAAAAGAGGCGGGCGTAAGCAAGTCTTCCCTTCAAGCAGTTAAGAAACGACTTGGGTCGAAATAAAGGTGGTGATCGCGGATTCGCAATGGAAGCAATCCATCGGATCAATTGTTCGGAAAACATATTACTGATTGCCGTTTGCATTGAGCCATGCACTTCAGGAGCCGCTTCTCGAATCCATTCCGATGACGACTATTGCGAATCGCAATCGGCCAACGTGACGCGATGGCCATGTTTGTGGAGCCAAGCCGCCAAATGGACTGCTATGGTTTCCTTGCCGACTCCGCCCTTCGAATTTGCGATGGTGATGTACATGCAAGTAGGTAGTCATAGCACGCATGCCATCATGCTGGCAAGCATTTTTCAAGCAAGCTGGATTGATGTCATGTTGTCCTGCTTGAATGCGCGAGCCCAGAGCAGTTGCGACATTGCCTCCGAGCTGTAGAGAGTTTTCCTGACGAACAGATTGTGTACACACTGTGTACGAAATTGAGTTGGTCCTACATTCGCAAGCTGATTTTCATCGAAGACCCGCTAAAACGCGAGTTTTACGCTGAAATGGCCAAGCTGGAAGGCTGGAGCGTCCGCCAACTGAACGAACGCGTGCAATCGATGCTCTTTGAACGAACCGTGATTTCCAAAAAGCCTGTGAGGAAAAGGTGTCAGGTCTGTTTTCAATAAAGAGACCTGACCCCTTTGTCCTTCAATCTGGCTTGAGCTTTTTCCAGTTCAGTCGCAGCGGTGTATCCGCCTTTGATCTTCATGTTGAGCAATTCTTGCTTCAACGATGCTTCAGATAACGAGATACCGAAGATACGAACTGCTTCGTGGTTGCCGACCATCGCCGATTGCAATCGCTGTGCAGCGTCATTCGTTGTCATGCCTGGTTCGGATGCCGACAGGTCAGTTGCAAGCGTGGTCATTGTTTTCGACTTCTCAAACGACTGCCTTCGACTGAACCCCATCGGATAAAGCGTGTCTTGAAATTTCGCCATCAACGCCTTGGTTCCGGTAGTGCTTCCGTTGATTGATTCCGCAAACTCTTTGCTGAACTTATCCGCTTGCCCTCTCAGATTTCCGAATACGATGTCGAACGTTCGATTGACAGCAGTGAACTCCATCGAGTCGGTAAGCGATTGGCTTATCATTTGGCCGGGCTTCGATGCAATCGAACCGGCAATGCCAACTAACCCCTGCCCAACACCTTGAAGAATGCCTTGGCTTATGAAACTCCCTCCGCTCTTTTTGTTGCTGATGCCACTGAAGAGATTGGAGATTCCCTTGCCGACGTTTCCCTGCATCTTTAGCATGTCGGTTGACATCCGAGACATTGTCTTTGAGAAGTCAAGTCCGATGCCAGTCGACATTTTACTGAAGTCGCGAGCAATAACGGATGTCGTTTTTGACGACTCTCGTGCAATTCCACCAATAGCCCTTGATGACTCTTTTGCCATGTCTCCGAAGGTCTTTGTGCTCTCGGCACTTACTTTTCGAACCGACTTGGCAATGTCGACGGTCATCTTGCCGAGGTCTTTGACGACCTTGTCTAGTCCAAGGTCAAACGCAACGTTGAATTTGCTAGTCATCGAATAAGCCCTCTGAAATTTGTCTCAAGTAGATAGAGATTCGAGAGCTCCCATCGCAGCCCCTCGATTAAGTCGAAGTCACGCACGGTATGAGACGATTCCCACGCCTTGAATGCGTCCAATGCGACATTGCCACTTTGCCAGATTAGATCGTAGTTAAACGTCTCGCGATTTTCGGATTGTTCGATTAAGTTTCGCAGTAGTTTTTGCATCGATTCGACACGATGAATCGATGCCTCGAAAAAACTTTGGTAGCCATCGCATTTGATTTCAGATTTTTTCGCGATCGCCCGAATGGTATCGACGATGCATAGGGTGCCTTTGAATAACTCCGTATAGGCGATGGTTGCATCAAGTCTTGATGGTGTTCGGTTGTCTGTCCCTAGAATCATCTGCGTAATCAACGCCACAGTCGCCAGTGTATATCCGTTGAAAACCTAGATTTGGCGGTACGTTGGGAAAAGAGACGAAGAATGGCTCACCGATTGTCAATTTCCCCTGACTTTTGACACTGCTGCCAAATTTCAATCGTACAGATCGAAATCGCATGCAAACACATCTCGTAATGCAATACGAAAGCGGTTTCAGTCGGATTTCGCGAATAAGAGCTATTTAGCCAGCTGTCGACTAAACCGGATCATCGCATTCGTCGCATGAGAATGGTGTCAACTACATCGAGATTAGGCCTTCTGCCGATGGACTAGCAACGGTTCACGATCTCTATGTCTTATCTATTGCATTGCCCAAATGATGAGTTCGATAAACCTTCGGATAGGCAAAATGCCAACCAAGTGGAAAAACACAAGGAATTGGCAAAAGTTGACACTCAGTGTCCTTTGCTATCACAACCAAAAAAGGTGGCCGCTCGGGGAGTTGAACCCCGACGCCTCTCGGCACCAGATCCTAAGTCTGGCGTGTCTGCCAATTTCACCAAGCGGCCCTGTTTTCAAGCTCTTTATAACCGAGCTTGCAGGTAACGAGAGCATTTTAATCACTAATCTGTTAGCATGCGACCTCTGTTTTGAGTTTTACGCCTTCGGGGCGATTTTTGAGAGTAGGAATAGCTATGCGCGCAAAATCACTTCTGATTTGCTTTCTGGTTTTTTTGACAGCGTTTGTCCTCTTGGTAGCCCTGCGAATTGAGTATCTAAATGCACTCGCGGGACACGTTTTGCCTCGACATTCACATGACGGGGTGGATCAATTTGACACCGGGGGAATCGCTAAAATTGAAGTTGTCATGGGGCGCTTGGACCAACAATTCTTCGACCGCCGCGAAGAAGTCGCCAGAATGGAAAATACTATCGAGGTGCCGGAAAAAGCTCCCAGTGTTCCTGCCTACGGACCGCCGTACTCCCCTTCGGAACTGCGGTCCATTGACAATGTAAAGTACCAGCACGGGATCTTAACGCAATTGATTTGGTACCTCGGCAATTTCGGCATGGTTCAACACTTCCTCGCGCCCGCCGCCTTGCTGTTTGCTATCGTTTGTGGATTGGGTTTCAGTGGTTGGTCCATCAAGACAATTGCGGCGCTTTGCGGCGCCCTCAGTTGCGTCGCGATCTTCCTCATGCTGGTGCGAGGATATTGGTGAGCCGTCGAATACGACTTTATTTGTCTGTCGGGAATTTGGCTTCGGTCCACCCACTCCAGCCTCCGTCCACGCTCACCACGTTTTTGTAGCCCATCTTCTGCAAGTTATCGGCGGACAACGCAGATCGAAACCCGCCTCCACAGTAGAGTAGGATTTCCTTGTTGAAGTCGGGGACTACTCTTTCGATGTCCCTTTCAATAACCCCTTTGCTCACGTGCATTGCACCTGGAATGTGACCAGCCGCGAATTCACTTTCCTCGCGAACGTCGATCAATACGATCGACTCCCCTTGATCCATTCGCAATTTGAGATCTTGGACGGAGCATTCTAGTACGCGGGCCTTGGCATCCATCGCGATAGCTAGAAACCGTGGTGAGTGTTGTTTGGCCATAGTTTTGTCAGTTTGGGAAGGATTGGTAAAAGTTCTGCTAGGTATTCGAAAACAACTTGGATTATTTTGCAACAGGGTAAAGAAACTGTCCAAGCATGGCCGATAGTACTTTCGACGGGAAGTACCATCTGGCAATGCACAAACCATTGCATCGTCCGAAGGTAGATTCCGTTAACGTTCATCCAAAGGGTAACCAATGGACGAGCAGTTGTTCAAAACCCTAGCCCCAGTGAGTCATTCGTTGGGACGTTTGTTTGCCGCATGCCTTGGTTGTATTGCTTTGTCGACCACGATCCTTCTTGGTCTGATGGGCAGTGAAACACCAGAATCGATCCTAACTCAATCCCTGATCGCCACCGTGGTTTTTGCCACTATCGGCTTGGGAATTGGACAGGTTGCTGACTCGGTGGTTCGCCAAAGTGTCGAAATGAACTACAGGAACAAGTTTGAAAAACTGCGCGAGGGACGAAAGAACGCTCCTTAATCAGGCCATATCCAACTTCCTTCAGCATTTTTGAGTCCAAAGCTCAATAAAACTGCTGAGCTAGGTAATTTGGAAAAGCCTGCACGATGTGGGAGAGGTTCTTTGCTCAATTGATGTGGAATTAACAGTTCCAAGTCAGTAGAGTCCCCATCCCAGAACGGATTCCTCGCCACCGATCACGATGATTTGCGGTGAGAACCATGTGTTGCCAAATGGAATGGGTACACACAAGTTGCTTCGTTCGCGGAGCAACACCAGAAAACACGACCTTTTGATCCCAGTGACAACTTGAGATCAAACCCCTTGCCATATCAATCACGGAGGTTCGGATGGCGACCACTGTAGCATCGAGCATCGACATTTTTGATGTTTGGACTAAATACAAAGCGGACCTAACAAACGTCGATTTGAGAAATATCCTCATCGAACGCTACATGCCTCTCGTTCGCTTCAACGGCGAACGTCTCAGAGCAAAGCTCCCCGAAGGTGTCGAACTAGATGATCTCATCAGTGCGGGCATCTTCGGTTTGATGGATGCCATCGATGCGTTCGATATGGAACGCGGAGTCAAATTTGAAACCTATTGTGTTCCGCGTATTCGCGGTGCCATGCTCGACGAACTCAGGACCATGGACTGGGTCCCACGCCTCGTCCGAAGCAAAGCTAGCAAGCTCAATGAAGCCACCAAGCTTCTCGAAGCCAAGTACGGACGAGCGCCAAGCACGCACGAACTCTGCTCATATATGGGCATTTCGATCGACGAAGTGGAAAAGATGAAAAGCGACGCATCTGCCGTCGGCTTGGTCTCGCTCAACAAAAAATGGTATGAGACGGACAGCTACAAAGACGTCCGTGAAATTGACGTCCTCGAAGACAAACGTAGCGAAGACCCAACACGTCGCGTCAACAAGAGTGACCTGATGCGACTGGTTACCAAGGGCCTCAATCGCAACGAGCGTCTCATCATCATTCTTTATTACTACGAAGAACTGACGATGAAGGAGATCGGTGCAACGCTCGATCTGAGCGAGAGCCGCGTCAGTCAAATGCACACCAGCATCGTCGTGCGACTCCAAGAGCAACTCGGTCGACGCCGACCGGAATTTGGTACTTAATCCGTCGGGTTGCGGCGTCCTCGCTCACGGGTTTTAAGTTCCGCGATTTTGGGAGAACATGGTTTCAAGGCCAAAGGCCTTGTTCAACATAGCCTGGGGCAACGCCCCAGGAACCCAACGCCCGGGTGTGTGACGTGTCTAGAGCATTGGTTTTCAAATCCACCCCATCGCTTGTCGCGCGATCATTTGTTCAGCGTTATCAGTTTGTCTTCGGGGTTTTCTGTCAACACGAGGCCGCGAAAATGGAGTTCTTGGGCTACCTTGTTGGAGTGGAGCTGTAGCCCGATGGGACCGGCTTCGCAAAGCTCTGGTTTGGGATCGGACCAATCCGCAACCGCTTGACCATTGATGGCGTGTTGGATTCGGTTACCGATTGCAAGGATCTCCATACGATTCCAATCGTGCTGCATGCCAGCCTTTTTAGCAAGTCCGCTATCGTCCTTGTATACGCTGTTTCTGCGAAATAAGTCGTAATACCCATATGCACTAGGAAACATCACTAGATGTCCCATGTAGCTGTATGGATCGGACTCTTTCTCTACGTTTTTGCCCCACAATGCGATCCCGGAGTGCATTTCGCTGGTGACCAATTTGGCTTCGAAGATCAAACGAAAGTTGCGATAAGACTTATCGGTGACTAGGTAGGTACTTGCCTTTGGCGCATTGCTCTCATCGTTGCGAGCGATGATCATTCCGTCTTTCACGGAGAAGTATTTTTCGGTTT
>JAYTVM010000047.1:0-2549 GCA_043743995.1 Pirellula sp.
TAACGGATCCAGCAACGAAGGCTTTGACGTTCCAGATTACCGAGATGCGTGGCTTGCTCACCAAACGTACATATCGGCAACAAATCGGATCATCACTCCCTCGTATCATCGTCCTGAAGTTATTAACTACATCTCGAATTTGTTTGGCAATCCGTCCAGCATGAGCGCAGCGGACGTTCAAGAGATGTTGCGGCTGATCGATGCCTCAACGTCGCGAATGCTCAGCTATAGTTTCAACGGTCTGACTCGCAACATCGGCTTCCGCGAAAACGATCCGACCGTAGTGCGGCTACCGGCCGGTTTCACGTGGACTCCAGCCAATATCCCTGTACTGCAAGCTTTTGTCCTGAATCAAATCGTCGGTTCCTGGGACGTCGACAACGATGGCGACGGAGTGGCGGACAGCGTTTGGATGGATCCGGGCTTGGCGACCGTGTTCGCGCCTGACGGTCGACGGTTAAGACCGCTGGTAGCAATACTCATCGAAGACATGGATGGTCGAATCAATCTCAACACGGCTGCGGATCGTGTGCAGGGTGCATTCGGGTTTTCTAGACCCATTGCCTATCCGAATGGCCTGGGCTTTGACTTTGAAACCAATGGTTTTTACAAACGCCCCAACCAGCAGTTGCCGATGGGTTTTGGCTACGGACCTGCAGAAATTTCTCTGTCCAGTTTATTCAAACTCAACACCCGTCTTTTGACCTCGGATGCGAACGATTTTTCGTTCTTCGATCATCTTACAGGAGCACGCAAGTACACACGGAGACCCATCGTTTTCGCCAACGTAGCGGACCGTGTTCCAGGCCAGGCTAGGCCAGTTGCCGCCCGTTCGACATCCGAGCTAGGAGAGCGAGAAATTCACAATGCATTCTCGCACAATCGGCTGCCGGGATTGCCGCTCGGACGTCGGGGTGCTCATGGAATGTCCTACGACCCTAACGGAAACCCAGCCCTCATCAGTTCCGTCGTGTTCGATGGGAATCCGTACGCTCCCAATCCGGCTACCTCACCGAGCGAAACGCATAATGACAAATACGAATCGGCTGCCATGGAGAATCCAATCGCAGACGACCCGTTAGGGCTTCGCGAACTGGAATCGATTCTAAGACGTTACGACGAGGATGCGGCATCGTTATCGGATCGGTTGCGATCCAAGCTAGGACTTATCAATGGTGCCTACGCCGTCACGGATCCTATCAATCGGGAGATCACCGTCCGAAGTGGCGAATTGCGTTATCCGAATTTAGCAGCCGCACTCAAAGAATGGGATGCCAGCGTACCAACTGGCGTGATCTCAGCTCAAGCGCCGGGCACGACGGTACCAAGTTATTTGCGGTATATCCAAATGCTGCATTCGCAACGGCATCGAATTCGGTCTTTCCCACCAGTTGGATCGGATGACCCAGAAATCAACTACGCTGCGTTGACCGAGCTGTTTCCAATGGATTTTGCGAAGGGACTTCGAATGGATCTCAATCGTCCGTTCGGAAATGGCTACGACGACAGTGTTGTTGGGTCGGTCGGCTATGGTGAGGTTGACGAACCTTCGGAAATTTTTAGTGCAACTGAGCGAGAGAGATTTCCGATCGGCATTGCGAGCGAAATCCGTGCCGATGGTGCCTATGCGAGGGACGTTAAGACGCATCTCTCCAATGTTACGCGCGGAAGATTGGGATCTCGTCAGGTACTCGCTAGGAATTTGTATTGCCTCGGCCAGTTGATCATTCCTCGCGATTATCAGTTCCCTGGAATGAGTGGTGCTTTTTCGCTTGCCAATGCTCGCATCCGTGCGACGGCCATTGCCCAGTGGGCGGTTAATGTCGTCGATTTCCGGGATGCGGATGCGGCCATGACTCGTTTTGAGTTCGATATCCTGCCATTCGGTTGCGGAACCAATGGTGGCACCACGGCTAGACCCGCCTATTGGGCTCCAGACCGAATCGACCAATCGGTGAACGGTGTTTCTAACAAAACGTACGTTGGCGTAGTTTGGGGTATGGAAATGCCCGAGCTCTTGCTCTCCGAGACATTGGCGTTGCATAGCAGGAATGTTCGAGACACCGACTTGGATTCGAGCGGCAAGACCACGACTGCCGCTACTTCTCCAGACACGGACTTCGACCAGTATCGTTTCCCACAAGCGTCGTTGTTTCTGGAGGTATACAATCCACGGACGACCGACGCCACCAATAACAATCTCATTCCAGGTGCGCCGTCGTCTCTGTACACCGTATCGGGAGCACAAGTCGAACTGGACTTGGGACGGGTTCCAACCTTTGGAACGACTCACCCAACGTTTGGTGCTCAACCAGTCTGGCGTATCGCGATCTCGGAAGCCTACGATGAAAATGATACGAAGCATCCCAATTATTTGCTAAAGAACAATGATACGTCGTTGCCGAACCTGACACACCAATGGAGCTTCGATGCTACAGCCAGAAATGGAACCGGTGCGTTCACTGGGACGTTAGAAGAGTACGCTGGTAATAACTTGGACTACAATTTGGCGAATAAAGCAGAGGTGATGTCGAAGGGTTTCGAAAGAT
>JAYTVM010000048.1:0-32387 GCA_043743995.1 Pirellula sp.
ATCGATCGAGTGCTCCTTTGCGTAATGAAGGATTTGATCGCCAGCATTCCCATCGGCGGTTGCTGCTACCAGTTGCTTTCCCAAAAGCCAAGAAGGCTCGAATAGGGAATGGATCTTTTGTTCCACGACGGACTTCGATTCGTGGACGTAGGAATTCAAGGCTAGGCCTCCTCCAAAACTGGGCGTATTGACCAACACATCCTCCAACACATGCAGTACATGCAATTCCGCTCCGAATTGACTCGTAAACATGCGAGCATGTTCTGTCGCTCTATCGCTGTTCGCGCCTAGATCGGAGGCCAAGAGAATTTTTTTAATGTTAAGCACGAGTTGCTCCACTCTCAAGTGAACAAAGTAGTTGTCTGTTCCCCAGCGGCCATCGCATAGAACGAGCCCACCGTCAGTATATATATCGTCAACTTGATCGCACAGATCCTCTCTCTTTGGATCGAACATGTCCGCCAAATTCCTCCTTGAGCGGCGTGCCCTGTCGCCTTTCTGAATGTGTAACGTTTCGCCACAGTCCAAACTCAAATATGTGCGGAAAGGCGCGCTCACTGTGCATCATTTTAGTTCGCTCGAATTCGGCAATTGGCGATTGACATGGCCCGGTTCGAAGACCAACCGACCTTCGATTATCCGACTTGTTTAATTGCAACACCGTTCAATGAAGCCCAATGTCGCAAAATTTCGTTTAACCGTTAGCCGTAGGCGTACGTTAGTGGTATCGAGTACGCCTTCGGCTGACTGTTAAACAAATAATTGAACGGTATTGGGTTTATTCGTGGATTTCAGCAAGTACTTTGTCCATATCCGCCGCGGTAAACGCCCGTACCGTCGTTGTATGAACATTTCCCATCGCCCCGACGTGAAGCAAAAACGCAGTTGCGGTTTCATCGTCCGCGGCTTGGAAGATTAGAACTCCATCGTGGTCTCCGAGAGTCCAATAAACGTCGGTGACTTTGACCCCCATTTTCTTGGCAGACACCTTCAACGCTGCCGCACGTTTGGTCGTTTCGTCAATCCCCTTGATGCCTTGCTGTGTGAATTTGATGTTTGTTATAAACGTTGCCATTAACGTACCTTTCAATAATGCAGAAATGAGTGGTATTCGCGGTGACCTAGCGTATCGCCGAGAGGAAAAAGCTCAACGGTGCAAAAAGCGAACCATAAGTTCGTCGACGATTTGTCGACTCAACGCACAGCGGCGGCGCAGACGATATACTCTAAGCCGGTCTCATGGGTGCGTCGTAAGCTGCTTTTCAACAACAACTTCCACGTGCTAGAGGCCGTTTTCGTTGACCGATTACGGCTCGTTTTGTTGAAATCTTCCTGTCCCAGAAAGTGTAAGCTTGTCCACTCCAACCCAAATCCAATCGGCCACTCAGCGGATCCAAAAAGCTCATTCAGAAGGTCTGATCAGCCAGGGAGCTTTGGAAAACATCACGTGTTGGCTGACGCAGGACCGTTACAGCACGTACTTGCCCGCGCTTTTAGAGCATATTGAATCTGGAAAATGGCAAGCCCTGGACGATGCGTTCTGGACCGTCATCCCCTTTGGCACGGGTGGTCGACGTGGGCGAATGTGTGACATTGGCTCCAACGCCATCAACGATCGCACCATCGGCGAAAGTGCTCAGGGGTTAGCTGACTACATTTTGCAAATGCCCGCCTCGAACACGCCATTGTCCTGTGCGATCGCTTATGACACACGGCACAAATCGAGGCACTTCGCAGAACTATGCGCGTCGATCATGGTGGCCAACGGATTCCAAGTCTATTTCTTGGATGACTACCGGGCCACACCGCAACTTTCGTTTGCGGTTCGAGCAAAGAATTGCTCGTGTGGAATCATGGTTACCGCTTCACATAACCCCCCGAGCGACAACGCCGTTAAAGTCTATTGGTCGACCGGCGGCCAAATCCTGCCGCCTCACGACGCCGCTATCATCGATCGCGTCATGAATGTCCAACAGATCAAGACGATTCCATTTGCCGACGCACTTCAAGCCGGAAAAGTTTCCATTGTCACACAGGAAATCGATCGCGATTACCTTGCTGCGGCCGTAAAGTATGCCTGGCCTGGATCTCGCGACGTTCGTGTCATTTACTCTCCGCTGCATGGGGTCGGTGGCTTCGCTGTGCCTCCACTTTTGACGGCCGCGGGTTTCAACGATTTTGTCGTCTATGGTCCACATGCCACACCCGACGGTGATTTCCCAAACGTGCCGGGACACGTTAGTAATCCTGAAAACACCATTGTCTTCACGGCGATCATCGAGGACGCGAAAGCCAAGAAGGCGGATTTGATCTTGGCCACCGACCCCGACTGCGACCGCATGGGATGCGCTTGCCCGCTAACCACACAAGCCGATAGTCCATGGGCAACCCTCAACGGCAACCAACTAGGGGCCTTACTCACCGATTTTGTGCTCGGTAAACTCAAGTCGTTGGGGAAGCTGACCCAAAAAACGTACGTCATCAAGACTTTGGTAACCACCGATCTGATTCGTCGCATTACGGAAAGCTACGGGGCGAGATGCGAAGGAAACATCCATGTCGGTTTCAAATGGATCGCAGGCTTGATGGATGAGTGCGGACCAGATGATTTCGCTTTTGGAACCGAAGAATCCCATGGCTACCTCATTGGCCAATACTGTCGCGATAAGGACGGCGCGGTCGCATGCTTGCTGATGTGCCAGCTCGCTGCCGACCTCAAGGCCCTGGGTCTGACAATGCACCAGCGACTCGATCAATTGCAAGTTCAGCACGGTTGCCATCTCGAGGACTTAATCAACGTGCAGATGGAGGGGAGCGAGGGGATGGCCAACATGAAGAAACTCATGCAATCCCTTCGAGACAACCCACCTGCCGAGATGGGTGGCCTCAAGGTGATAGCGGTCCGCGATTATGGGAATTTGACTCGTCGCAATGTGGTTGGCAGTTTGGAACCAATGGATGCACCTAAGAGTAACATGCTAATCCTGGATTTGGCGCTGCCTGGCCAGTCGACCCCGTCCGGCAATGCAATTGCTGTCCGACCCTCTGGTACCGAACCAAAGGTCAAATTCTATTTGTTCGGCGTGGAGCCACTCACGGGTGCATCGGGGCTAGCCACCGCCAAGCAGGCAGTTACAGAACGCATCGCCAGGATGAAACTCGACGCAAAGCGGTTGGCGTAGGGGGAGGAGTGTAGAAGTGGCCGCAATAACTTAGCTAGCTTGCGAAAACCCTGTGATTCTGCATGGGAAATCAATTGAAAACATGATTTACCCCACATGATTTTGTCATAAGAATGGAAAGCGATTATTTCTGGACAAAATCATGGTTGGTAAAATCAGGAAGAGGATGGCAGTCGAAGAATGTTGGCTCTTTTCGCTTTTGTTTAGAATTCCGACCAAAATCTCCGCGTTTGACCCAAGGTGTCCAAGCAGAGTCGAAAACTAGTGTGTGGGCCTGGAGGCTTGTTGTGAACTTGGCAAGAATGCGTTAGCATCCTTAACAGCATTTGGAATGCCAAGGTTTAAGCGAGATTGATCTCTAGGTGATGGGCGACGGGTACTATTGAGAGATACTTGTCCGCATGCGATTGCACACCAATTCTTTGTCTCTCATCATTTGGTTTCACTCAGAAAAAGGGAATTTCAGGTATGGCCGCTTCAACTAGCAAGAACAAGAAAAAATCCGACAAAGGTCCACCAGCCGAGCCGATCACCGGTCTCGAAAGCATCTACAAACGCGAGCCTAGTCTCCGGACCACCCTTCAGCAAATTGAAAAACAATTCGGCGAAGGCTCCATCATGCCATTGGGCGGAGAGGCCCAGCTCAAGATAGAAGGCATTCCAACTGGTTCGCTTTCTCTCGATATGGCTTTGGGTGGGGTGGGAGTTCCACGCGGCCGAATCATCGAGATCTTTGGCCCAGAATCAAGCGGCAAGACCACGATCGCGTTGCATATTTGCGCCCAAGCTCAAAAGGCTGGTGGGATTGCTGCCATCATTGATGCGGAACATGCGTTCGATCCAAGCTGGGGAAAGAAGCTCGGAGTTGAATTGGACACATTGCTGGTAAGTCAACCTAGCAGCGGTGAAGAAGCCATGCAAATCACCGAAATGCTGATCAAAAGCAACGCCGTCGACGTGATCGTTATTGACTCGGTGGCCGCATTGGTTCCTAGACAGGAACTGGAGGGAGAGATCGGTGATACGCACATCGGACTTCAAGCGCGATTGATGAGCCAGTCGATGCGTAAGCTTACCGGTGTCATCGCCAAGAGCAAAACGTGTGTGATTTTTATCAATCAGATCCGTGAAAAAATTGGGGGGATGTCGTATGGTTCACCAGAAACCACCCCTGGCGGTCGCGCTTTGAAATTCTATTCCTCGTGCCGAATCGATGTTCGCCGAATTGGACAACTCAAGGATGGCGAAATGGTTGTCGGTCAACGAGTCAAAACGAAGATCGTGAAGAACAAAGTTGCACCTCCATTCCGCGTGGCTGAGTTCGACATGATGCATACCTGTGGAATCAGTTTCGAGGGGGACTTGCTCGACCTCGGCACGGCTCACAAGATCGTGAACCGCAGTGGTGCTTGGTTCAAGTATGGCGACACTTACATTGGCCAAGGAAAAGAAAAGGCACGAAACTACCTGATGGAAAACAAGGATGTGGCCAATGCCATCCGCGATGCGATTATCGCATGCGGCGGCTATGCAGGTCCTGAAGGTAAACCGGAGGCTGCGGAGGAAGTCGAACAAGAAGTAGCGGCGGATTCCTAACATAGTGCTTTAAACTAATGCCCCCGAGTTTTACTCGGGGGTTAATTACTATCCCTCTAGAATAGAGGGTCATCACCCCTGGCGAGAATCGCGTGAAGCGTCGCATCAAGAAAACGCAAAACGCTCAAGGATTTCAACGGAAAATGGCCTTGCTCACGGGCAACACAATCAAACAGTTTCAAGGGACGGCGATCATCGTGAGGGACAGCTAGAAACCTGCTCACGCTTACGGTAACACGATGACTTCTGCTGATCCAACGGCGAAGGTTGTAGATGTGCAAGGGCGACTGGGATTATCGAGGACAACATGGTGCAAGATTCGACGAGCCAGCCAAGTTCTCGATAACGCTGTAGATGACATGCCGGTTGGTGCAAGCGCAGCAGTGTGGCCTTTTGCTCCGCAAAAGTAGCCTGGGAATCGACGTTGGCGGCGGAAGTTCCATTCTGCGCTGTAGTACTAGTTCGACTGTCCCAAGTTAGAGGAAAGAGCCGTTGTCCAATCGCAACACAAAAACCAATTTAGGACAGTCGAACTAGTTAGCGAGTGCGCGAGCGACTCGGTTGCGATCGGGGTGAGCCAGCATTTGACGATGTTTTGGGTGATTACGGCTTTTGGTGATTTCGTTTGGCAAGAGGGAATTCAATTGCCATTCCAACGGTATACTAGATACTCGAGTTTGGCAGATTTGGTACCACGAAGGATACGACTCAAGCAATCATGTCGTCGAAATGACCGAGACAGATCCGAGACCGAAAAAAGACCGCAGGGACGCCGAGGTTTGTGCTGGCTACCTAAAGGCACTCGGAGACTCCAACCGATTGCAAATTATCAAGGCGCTACAATCGAGCTCATTTACCGTGACGGACCTTTGTCTCTTGCTCGACTCCGAGATGGCGAATGTTTCCCACCATTTACGAGTCTTATTTCATGCTGGATTGGTAACCACCCAGCGCGACGGCAAATTCATTTACTACCAAATCAATAGACAGGTCATAAGAAACAAAACGGTCGCCCAGGCGCTTGATTTTGGATGCTGTCGGTTAGACATGCGATCCGCTCGCTAGGCTAAGATTCCGTTCCGGCCAGTCGATGGGTTGGTACGGGTCGTCCTGGTCGAAAACTTTGAAGGGTATTGATCGTCTCCTTGACTCCGTACTCCAAACAAACGACATGCAAAGTATCTTCGATTGTCTTGGTGAGCGATTTTGGATCCACTGCGACGCGAGCATTGATCACAAGATTCGCATTGGTCGTGGCGATACCACATCCAATCGAGAGCTTGGGTGCAGTCGCACTGCTTACCAAATTTCCGACAGCATACTGACCATCCGCCATACCGATCACTTTTAAGTGGGCCACTTCGGCGGAATGCTTGTTGAGCGAAAGATTGATGCGCCCAAGCAGGCTGATAATGAAATCATCCAGCTTGAATGCTTCTGTCGATTCCAATAAAGCTTGCGCGTTGAGCCATCCGAGCTCCGCTTCTCCCACAGCATAAACGTCGTAGTCCACTTCCAAAATGCGTTTGCCGAACACTCCCTTGAGTTCCAGGTATTCGGAAAATGCGTCAAACCCCTGACCGGTCGATGCCGAAATACGCAAGCACGGAATGCCTGGAAAATTCAGTTCGAGAAGGGAAGCCAACTCCTCTATCGATTCCTTAGACAGTTCGTCGATCCGATTGATAATGACGAAGTCGGCTTCTTCGATTTGCTTTCGAAAGATGTACTCAGCCTGAGGCGAAAAGCCTCCTTTGGAGGATCCTTTGAGAATCTTGAGCCCATGGCTCGGCTTGAGTATGACTCCATAGGGCGCGATATCAAACGGCTGTGAATAGATGGATTGAAGCGGCCGAATGACAGTGGCCACTAAGTCGGTGCAGCTTCCAACCGGCTCGGCGATGACGATCTCCGGTAGCTCCGTTTCGCCCAGTCCCTCCATAGTGCGTGTCAGCTCATTGAAGTTGCAGCAAAAGCAAGATCCAGCAACTTCACCCACATCAAAGCCTTGCGAACGCAATAGGTTGGTATCGACCAGATCGGTCGCTTGATCGTTCGTGACGATCCCGACACGTTTCCCTTGCGATTGATAAAGGTGCGCCAAACGAGCTATGGTCGTCGTCTTTCCAGCACCTAGGAAACCGCCAATCATGATAAAGCGCGGGTTAACTGCCATCGATATCAATTCCTCAAGAGTTCATTAGGCTTTCTAAACACTCTGTCGTTCTAACGACTTTTTGAGTGACAATCAAGCGAAAGTTACAAGATCCGTTTGGGCGGCACGATTGCGGACGATGCCAGCAGACCGCCGACGAGCGACATTGCGACCAAAATCATGCCAAAGGCGAAATCGACCCCGGCGATCGTTTCGCGATTGAGAAGGGCGGAAAGGGATCGATAGCCCAACGAGCCAGGAACCAACAAAATCATTCCCGGCGCCAGCGGGACCATGGCGGGCCGATCGCGTAAACGGGCATATAAGTTGCTGCCACAGCCGACCACCAACGCTCCTAGAAACGAGCCAACTTCGACTCCAAATCGATCGCCAAAAATCTTGGCGGTAAAATACCCTGCCAAACTCACCGCAAAGACAATTCCCCATCGCGAAACTCGCACGCGAAAAAGAATCGCGAATGCGGCGGGTGCAAAGAACAGAGCCAACCAGCTAAACATCCAAGGGACCGGCATCATCAACTCTGGCAGTGTTCGCCATGGACCGGCAATTCTCCATGCGATTGCAACGCCAAGAAAGAGCGTCAACAGAGTTGCGCTCGCGCCCGCAAGTCGTGCGACACCGGCGGACAGGTGTCCGACAGCTAATTCGATCAACGAGGTCGTTAGTGTGAGACCTGGCAGTAATATGATCAATGCCGAAAGAGTGACCAGCCGGTCGTCAATCGGGCAAATCCAGCGTGCTGCAGCCAACGAACAAATAGCGGCAAAGAACCCGGCAACGGGAAAAATCAAGCCTTGTTCCCATCCAAGTCGGCTTTGCAGCAGTTCTAGGACGGCAATGGCTAGTCCAATCGCCCCTGCAAAACAGACTTCAGGCCAACCACCCCCAAAAAAAATCGCGATCGATGCACATGCCAATCCACAAATAATTGCGGTGAAGGATGCTGAGTACGGTGGAGCTGCAGAGGCGGCCAGCTCCATTCGCTTTGCGGATTCGGCAACATCGATTTCGCCTGATTCCAATCGCTCAAGAATATCGTCAAATCGAATCAGTTTGTCCGCATCGATGGTGCCCGAATCGACGCGTCGCAAGTAAGTTCGCTCCTCATCGCCACTACCGATCGATGCCACTAGTGCGGTCGGCGTATAAAGAACAACGCACTCATATCCGAGTGTGCGTGCCACTTTGGTCATGACTCGTTCGAGGCGATGGGAAGGTGTTCCATGTCGATGCAACAACTCTGCAACCCGCATCAAGAATTCGTGCGTGGGATGCTTGCGACTGAATGATTCCATTAAGCAATAAGTGCAGGATTGGAGGGGAGAGTAGCCGGTCAACGGAGGTGTTGGTTTTGCATCAAGCGGATGAAGTCTCTGTCGACTTTCCTGAGGTCATCGCCGAAGCATTCCCGAAAGAGTTCGATTCGCTCCTTGGGAGTTGAACGACTGCCGGCCGGTTTCTTGCGAATGCAGTCCAAGTACTTCACAAACTCCTTCGACTTGCTCTTGATGAGATAGTAGGTGAGCCCCCAGGCTTCCGCATAGCTGGAGGACATCGTTTCGCCATTTCGCAAACGATTGTCGTCCATCAATAAAAGCTCGAGCGATTCACTGGATCGCGAAGGTAGGTAGTTGGCGAGATTCACGTAGTTGTGCTTATTCAGTTTGCCGATGCCGGCCCAGCCATTTTGGCTTGTTAAGTCGGGAGACTCAAAAAAAGTTGCTAGACCTTCACTCAACCACAGCGGGTTGTCCCCCAATCGAACCTGCAATCCACTATTGAAAGATATCTGATGGCAGACTTCGTGAATGATCGTGGCAATCAATCGCTCGCCCTCAGGTCGCGAGACGATTTGATTGATGAGCTCTGCTCGCATGACCTGGGCTTTTGGTGGAATCAAGCCTTGGACACCCGTCAGATCGTAGGAGGCCAAGCGATTGGTCGATTGATGATAATAACCGATGGTATTCTGGGCTCCGGCGAATTCGTTGGCAGCGAACTGAATGTAATCCGCTTTCGACTCAAAGATGACTGCCACAAGTGGGAATCGAGGAGCGTTGAGTTCGACCCCCTTTTCTTTCCAGAATCGATAAAAGCCTTTGAATAGCTTTTCGTAAAGATCCGAGTTCCAGCGAGCGTAGACATCCGAAGTGTTGTAACAGACGACAAAGTGATCGGTAACAATCGACTTAGAGCCGTGCGGCATGAGAGTGAGAACCTTTTTCGCAAGGTCTTTGGCGGAGGTCGACGCCAACGGATCAGGCAACTCTTCGATGCGTTTGAGTTCATTGGGGGCGATCGCGGTTAATTGGCCATCGGCGTCGAGAATCAATTGCCCTAGGGTGGCGTCCAATGCGACTAGTTCGCCCGTCACGTTGCGAAGCTGTTTATTCTCTTCGAACGAAACACGCAGTACGGCGCCGATCAGGTGATTCTCTGAGTCTTCGGTCTTGTCTTGCGCATGCGCCTGCGACAGCCAGAGGCCGACAACGCAAAAAAACATTGACAAACGGACGCGAAACGGAGCCGCGTCGGAGGGAGGATTCTGGAGGCTCATACTGCTTCGAAATCTCTCAGTCAGGGTCTTTGCCATTTTCCAACGGTTTGCGGCGAAAAACCGCCACGACATCCTCAACGGGAACGACATAAAGTTGGTTGTCCGGTTCGAAATCGACAGGAATTGCGTTTTTCGGGTGGAACAAGATTTTGTCGTATTGCCGCAAGGGTACATTCTCATCATGCTCGACCTGACGGCTGATGGTGACGATTCTCCCCGTAATCGTTGGGATTTCGGAAGCGTCAGGCAGAGCAATTCCGCCTTTCGTTTCCCTCTTTGGCTCATCTTTTAGAACCAAAATCCGCGCACCAATGGGCTCGATGTAGTCAAACTGAGATGTTTTTTTTGCCATCGACAAAGCATAGGCGACGCCTGAGAAACGGCAAGTACATTTGCACTTGCATCTAGAGGCAAAATCGTCATACTTCTGGGCTTCCCTATGATTTTGAAGGGCCGGATTTTCGGCTCGTCGACGAAACCGAATATTTGAAGCAGCGGAACGCAGCAGTAATGATTGAATCGATTGAAGTGGCCAAGCGAGATGTGCTCGGTTCTAGAGCCATGATTAAAATTCGTGAAAAAGGGCTTATCCCAGCCATTCTCTACGGACACGGGCAAGAGAACGTTTGCCTGACAGTGTCTCTGGACACCGTTAATAGCTTGATCAAGCATGGAACCAAGTTGGTTACCTTGACCGGTGACGTTTCCGACACCGCTCTGTTGCGTTCGGTCCAGTGGAGCAATATGGGCGATCACATCATTCATGTGGATTTTGCCAGAGTTTCCCAAACGGAAGACGTAGAAGTTGTCCTTCCAATTCGGTTGCACGGTGAGACGACTGCTGGCGGACAACTCCGCTTCGTGACCCACGAAATTCAGGTTCGCTGCTCAGCCATGAAAATTCCAGAGTATTTGCTGTGTGAAATTGGCTCGTTGCGAGTTGGCCAGTCCATTCACGTTAGCGAATTGACATTGCCCGATGGAGCCGAAGCGATTACTCCTGGTTCCGTCGTGATTGTTCAGATGGCAGCGGTAGCTGGCGAAACGGCGGCAGATGGAACTGGTGTGACCGCTGAACCGGAACTAATTCGCAAGGAAAAAGCGGCTGAAGCTGCTTCGTAATGAGCGGTTTCGGACCCTTGGTTGATCCCGTCGTGAATGCCGGTATGGCGATGGTGGTCGGGCTCGGGAACCCAGGTGCGAAATACGAACGAACCCGGCATAATATTGGTTTTGATTGCCTAAACGGTTTGCTTGCAAAAATGGGTTCGCCCGGTTTGCAAACAAAGTTCGAAGGGCAATTTACCAAAGGTCGATTCGGGCAACGGGATGTTTGCCTGGTTTGGCCGCTGACATTCATGAATTGCAGTGGACGTTGTGTTGCACAGTTCGCTCGATTCTACAAAATTGAAACACAAAATATTTTAGTGATTTGCGATGATTTGAGTTTGCCACTTGGTAAACTCAGGTTTCGCAAATCGGGATCAAGCGGCGGCCAGAAAGGGCTCAACGACATAATTCAATCCTTGGGAACACAAGAGGTTCCAAGGCTGAGGATCGGAATCGGTCCAACGCCCGAGCACTGGGAAACAACGGATTATGTTCTGAGCAAATTCTCGACCTCCGAACGAGCGATTGTGGATGACGGACTTTTGAAGGCTGTCAATGCGGTTGCAAGTTGGCTAGATCATGGCATTGACGTGGCGATGAACGATTACAATCGTGAATTTCCACCGCCGAAAAACAAATCATAACAAACAGTACCACCCAGGTTCATTCACCAGTATTTGGATCAGTTTTCAGGAGTTCATACGTTGGTTACCGGAATTTACGAGTGCTTGTTCCTTTTCGACAGCAATCACTACGCACGTGATGCAAGCGGTGTTGCGGGTTCGGTCGATTCCATGATCGGCGATGTCGGCGGGGAAATCTTGGTCACCCGACTTTGGGCTGAACAACGACTTGCATATCCGATCAAAGGGCATCAAAAGGGGACCTACTGGCTTGCATACTTCAAGCTGGATACCTCCAAGCTCAAAGAATTGAATCGCGCTTGCCAGCTTAAAGAAAGCTTGCTTCGATTCATGTTCACCCGAATCGATCCACGACTCATCGACGCTTTGGTCGCACACGCTCAAGAAAAGGTAGTGGTGCCTATCGATGTTGTTCTGGAAAAACAAGCGGTAGGCGTTGGCGTGGGTGCCGACGATGAAGAAGATCTCGAGGCTGAAGACGAATAAGACGTTCGCGGGCAGCCCAATCGTTTCAACATTGGTCGAGGGTCCATCATGGCTAGCTACAATAGAGTTATTCTGCTTGGCAATTTAGCGAGAGATATTGAACTGCGATATACGACAAGCCGCATGGCGGTTTGCCAAAATGCAATCGCCGTCAATGATCGACGCAAAAATGCAAGCGGTGAGTGGATTGATGAAACATCGTTTGTCGATGTGACCTTTTTCGGAAGGACCGCTGAAGTCGTCAGCGAGTACCTCACCAAAGGCTCACCGATTTTCGTCGAAGGTCGTCTGAAACAAGACACTTGGGAAAAAGACGGCCAAAAGAGAAGCAAGCTTTACGTGATTGTCGACAGAATGCAATTGCTCGGCGGAAAAACCGACGGCAAAAATGGAGAGTCGAAATCGCAAGCGAAAACAGGGAATACACGATTCGTGGATTCCGCACACGACGGACCTGGAGCCATGCACACTGGAGGAAATTCCGAGATGCACGTTTCCGAGGTTGGGGACGATGTCTACGTCAACGAAGACATGCCCTTTTAACAACTAACCATCACCACCCTAACACGATGACTTTTTTCGGATCGAAGTTTTAAAATGGCACCTACCAAAAAGAAGCGAGTCCCGCAATTCCCACGATTGCCCAAAGGACCTAATGGCGGCATCCAATTGATGCTGATCCAAAATGTCGAATACTTGGGCAAGTCTGGGCAAGTGGTGGAAGTGAAGCCGGGCTACGCAAACAATTTCTTGATCCCTGAGGGCTTGGCCATTGTCGCGACCGATCACCACAAGCGAATGGTGGAAAAGCATCGTGTCAAGCTTCTCGACATCGAAAAGCAACGGCTTGTATCGCTTCGCACGCTGGCGGACCAGATCTCCAAGCAATCGATCAATGTCGAAGCCAACGCGAACGACGAAGGTCACCTCTACGGCAGCGTAGGCGCCACCGAAATCGTCGCAGCCCTGAAAGCCAACGGCTATCACATCTCGGCTGACCAAGTCAAGCTGGAAGGCGTGCTCAAAGAACTCGGCCTATACACGGTCAAGATTCAGATGCACCAAGACATTGCGACCGAACTCAAGGTTTGGGTCGTTCCAACCGCAGCACACTAAAGCATGCTGCCTCGCGAAGAGTTTATCGAACAAGCCTACCTTTTTCGAGTTCTCGCGGAACGATTAGGACAAGACATGACGCTCCAAGATCTCTTGGAGCAATGTCGGTTCGAAGTGCTGGCTACCACCAAACTGCCGATGGCAATTGGTTTTCTTTGTACCGAGCTCAAGCACTGTGGAATTCTAGCCGAAGGCATGAAGCGCCTAAGTCATTACTTCACCCCATTCCAGACCTTTGTCGTCGAGCAGTCGGAACTCGATAGTGGTCGCTTTGACTTCCAAACTGCACTCAACGTCCTTCGGTTTGAAGCGGAGTACCGAGCCAAATCGGAAAGCCGGCAAGGCTTCTTCTTCTACCAATTTGAAGTGCTGTGCCGAAACCGATTGAACTACGATCAAGGGCTGAAGGCGATGAGCGACGACCCGCTGTATTCGCCCGACTGGCGAGACTGGATCCTGATCGTTCGCAAGCAGTTGGGGATCGTCGAGATCGCCGACTTGATCTATGGTCGCAGCGAGGAGTTTGTGCACTATCGGAAGCGTCATTTAGGGGAAGACGCGGAAGCGGAGTACCCCATTTTGTTTGGCGAGCGCGAGGGCAAAATCGCCTTCGCCAATCGCCGCAAGGAGCCCCTTTTCTTGTTCGCGGCCATGCATCGTCATCTAGGCTATCCGGTAGTACCTCGCAGACAAGTTCAAGACACGACGATCGAGATGATTCCGCAAATGCACCGCAGGATCGAGCGACTGGAGCAACGGCTCAAGTTCTTGGAAGAGGAGCAGCGGCAAGGGATCGATATCACGAAATTCTACGGCGGACAGAACAAGAAACCTATCATTAATCTAGATGGTTTAGATGATTTTCCGTAGGTCAGTCGCTCCGCCTACGTAGGTCAGTCGCTCCGCCGACTGACGGTCAGCGATCAAAAAACGCCAGCGATATCGCCAACTATTAGGCGAGGGGCAGTTTGAAATCTACCTAAAAACTGGGTGGCACGCTCTGAGGTACGAAGGGCGTAGTGAATCGCTAGCTAGAGTCATTTGCCACACTTCCCACGCCCATCGCTAATCGCTTTGGGCGTGCCACACGGTGGCCTGACCTGGTAGTCTTCTGTCTGCCGATCGCCTTACCTCTTTGCGCGACCAGAGCGAGTTTTACAGCCTGGGAGGAATGTGCAGCTCTTAACCGTCCGAATACTCCATCGCGCGTGTACCTATCAAGTCGATTCAAACGCTTCCATCTGTTCTTGCAATTCGGCCCAACGCATTTCCGCAGTTTCCAATTCCGTCGTTACCTTCGTCAGCTCCTCATGCAGTTTCATCGCCGCAATCGCTTCGGTGGATTGCATAAGCTGGTCATTCAACAACTTCTTCTGAGCATCCAGTTTTGCAATCGTCTTTTCAAGTTGCCCGACTTCTCGCTTGACCGACCGATCGTCCTCGATGATGGTCTTGCTGGCGTTTCCGCCTTTGCGATTGGGCGTCGCTAGCGATGTGTGGCCGCGATCTTTGGGAGGCGGAGGTGCCTTGACTTTGGAGGTGACTGCGGGCTTTTCGTTGGCTTTCGGACCGGTGGCTTTTCGCTCGCTCTCGACGTTGTCGATCTCCTTATTGACCATGTAGAGATAAGAGTCGTAATCCCCCCGGTAGTTTACGACCGTGCCGTCTTTGACTTCGACGATGCTCGACGCAACGCGCTTCATGAAGTGACGATCGTGCGAGGTGAAGATGACCGTCCCTTTGTATTCGATAAGGGCATTGGCTAAGGCTTCGACCGTCTCGACGTCCAAATGGTTACCGGGTTCGTCCAAGACCAAGATGTTGCATTTGCTTAGCAGGAGGGCGGCCATGCAAAGTCGAGCCCGCTCGCCACCGCTTAAAACGGGGATCTTCTTCTTAACCGCGCTGCCGCGAAACAGCATGGCTCCGGCCACATCCAGAATCGTCTGGTTCTTGGTTCCTGGGATGGCTTCGTACTCCAAGTATTCCAGCACTGTTTTGCGTTCAGGCAAGCTGCTGTAAACGTGTTGCGCATAAGTACCTATCTCACAGCCAAAGCCCCATTTGACTTCTCCGTGCAAAGCAGGCAGAGATTGCACCAGAGTTCGCAGCAACGTCGTCTTGCCCTGGCCGTTGTCACCCACGATAGCCGACCGCGACCCATGCTCGATTTCCAGGTCGATCCCCTTGGCGACAGCATGGTCGCCGTAGCCGATGGTGAGATCCTTGCAGCGGACCGCTGGCCCCTTGCGAGGTTCTACCATTGGAGCTCGAACGGTTGCACGAGCTTGCTCCCCGTGGACTTCTCGGAACTCCAGTTTGCCGAGCATTTTTTCTTTGGATTTGGCGCGGGTCGCAGTGCTGGCTCGGGCACGGTTCTTGTCGATGAACTCTTGAAGCTGTTTGCGTTTGGCTTCGTTAGCGGAGTTGACCCGTTGGTCGTGTTCGCTCAGCTCCTGCTGATAGACGAGGAAGTCATCGATCTTGCCCGGGTACATGGTCAGTTTGCCCATCGACAAGTCCAGCGTCACATCGCAGGTTGCGGTCAAAAAGGCACGATCGTGGGAAACGATCAAGCAGGCTTCATGAAAATCGCGCAGGAAGTGCTCCAGCAGGATCTGGGTACGCAAGTCGAGGAAGTTGGTCGGTTCGTCCAGCAGCAACAGGTTGGGTTCGTGTAGAAGCAACGCAGCCAGTTTGACGCGTGTTTGCCAACCACCGGAGAGTTCGCCAACGGGACCGTCGAGGTATTTTCCTTTTAGTTCGAACTGGCCACCCACCTCGCCGCATTTCCAGTCAGGTTGTCCACTGTCCCGCATCATGAATTCGAGGGACGTTTCGTCAGGTAGGAATGGGTCGTGTTGGCGCAGGTAACCGATATTGAGCTTCGGGTGTTTGATAATTTGTCCAGTATCGAGCTCTTCGTCCCCGAGAATGCATCGGAGCAGGGTGGATTTGCCCGCCCCGTTTCGGCCGACGAACCCGACTTTGGTATCGCTCATGATGGTGCATTCCGCATCTTCCATCAAAATCTGGTCACCGTAGTGTTTGGAGGCATTTCGAATTTGCAACAGGACGGACATAGCAACCGAGGAAAAGCGAGGGATCAGGACAAATCAACTTAGCGTTCAAAACCGCTTGTGATATGTTATCAACAGGCTTGAAAGATACCAAGGAGAACTATTGGCCACATGAGCGAGATATCACATTCAGTCACCGAATTGATCGATCAATTGGGCAAATTGCCAGGCATTGGTCGCAAAACGGCCGAGCGACTGGCCTATCACTTGCTACGGGTCCACGAATCGGAGGCGTTTGCGCTTGCGGACGCCATCCGTCACGTCCGAGAAAACGTTCGTTATTGCTCGGTTTGCTACAATTTGGCGGAGGGAGAACTGTGCGGAATATGCATGGACTCCCGGCGAGATTCGTCGCTGTTATGCATCGTAGAACAGCCTCGCGATTTGATTGCTTTGGAGCAGTCGGGGGTTTTCCATGGCCTTTATCACGTGCTGCTGGGAAGGATTGCTCCGTTAGAAGGAATCGGGCCGGATCAACTCACCATCGATGCACTCGTGGAACGAGTTCGGAACGGGAACTTCTCCGAAGCCATCATGGCCACCAACCCGAATGTCGAAGGGGACGGAACAGCCCTTTTCATTTCGAACCAGCTCGATGAGTTTCCGATCGAATTGACACGGTTAGCGCGGGGCGTCACCAGCGGTAGCGTTCTTGAATTTACCAACAAAGAGATCCTTGCCGATGCGCTCAGCGGACGGCAGAAACTTTAATTTGGAATTTCTGCCCAAATGAGCAATACGGAAGAGAATGTGGGTGAAAAAAGGGTTGTCGATGCGACGATTCTCTGGCTTGAAAAAGTGGTCATTGGGCTCAACCTCTGTCCGTTTGCGAAAGCGATTCACGTCAAGAATCAGATTCGCTATGTCGTCAGCATGGCTTACGAGAGCACTGCCTTGCTCGATGATTTGAAACGGGAGTTGTGTCTTTTAGTGGCTGCCGATCCAGAACAAATTGAGTCTACGCTGTTGATCCATCCCTGGGTGCTCAAGGACTTCGTTCAATACAACGATTTTCTAGCGGACTGCGATTTGGCCATCGAGGAATTGGAACTGGATGGCGTTGTGCAAGTTGCGAGCTTCCATCCACAGTATCAATTTGCGGGTACAAAAATCGATGATGTGACGAACTACACGAATCGATCGCCATTCCCAATGCTGCATTTATTGCGAGAAGAAAGCGTTACGCGGGCGGTGAAATCGTTCCCGGATGTGGTTTCGATTTACGTGAAGAATGTGGCAACGCTGAAGAAGCTTGGGAAAGAAGGAATGGAGGGACTGTTTCGCGTCTGATGATCTGTCCAGGCATGCCCCTGACTTCACGCCAAGGGTTCTGACCGTTTGTTCTAGAGGAATGGTAAGCATCCCCCGAGTAAACTCGGGGGCATTGCACTAGTTCTGAAAGGAAGAGGGGCTCAAGCCCCGGCTGGGGCGGACCACAGAAATCTATTTGGCCTGGCGCTTGCGATTTGATCGCAATCTCTTCAAGCCGAAACCGCCAAGAGCAAAACCAACCAAAGCCATCGTGGACGGTTCGGGCACTGCAGTAATGGTACCAACAGCGGTAGCAGCATTGGAACCGATGGAAGCTGGGGTATTTCTAAAATTTCCCAAGTCGTCCGGTCCCGAAGAAGTAATATTAACAAAGCCCGAAACACTGGAGCCAGCAGTATTGTAGCTGAACGGGCTCGAACTAAGAGAATAGGTTGTCAGCACATTCCTTACGAAACTAACTGTGCCGATTAGCGTGTTGGAAGTCTGTCCACTTCCAATATTTACGTTGATCTGTGTTGTCGTGTTGCCGATCGATGGAGGGTTGTTTGTTCCGACAAACGTTACAGTGTTTGCAGTCAGTTGCGGGCCAGAATTGAAAAGACCAGACCATTGAGTTGCCTGGCCAGGTACCACCACCGGAAGAGATGCAACCTGAATTGCGGAAAGACTACCAGGCGAATTGTTGATGGTTATTTGAAACCCGTACCCCCCGACTAGTTGAGTACCCGAATCTGCAGCAGCGTACACTTCAAACGACGCCGTCGTTGAATTATACACAGTCAAGTCTTTAAAGCTCACAATGATCGATGCTTTGGCGGAGATTTGCAAGACCAGCCCGAGGAGAACGAATCCGAGGATTTTCAGAAGTTTTTGGTGCATTAAATCATCCAAATGACGTTGGATAGGAGAGTTTGAGAGTTTCGACAAGTCTAATCGGCGTGTTGGAGGGCCACAAAGGTATTCTTGGTCTATTTCCCAAATTCGTTGATAAGAATTTCGACCCATCTCCGAACCGACGCTAGCAGCGTCGGCCACGGGCGGGACACTCAGCGCGTTTTCGTTGCCTTTCGAGAGTGTCCGAATGTGCACACAAAGAAAGTCGAGAATGAAAGCGGCCCGCGAAACTTAGGACTTGGGAGGGCGACTTGTACCCAAAAATCGTACCGGGACGAAGCGATGAACATCAAAAAAATTAGGCTGCCATAAGTGGCAGCCTAATTGTATTTTCGCATGATCAAGACCGACTAGGGAGTCAGCGATGGAGCCGGCGGTGGTGCTGGAGCACCGCCAGCTCCACTGCCCATCACTTCGGGTACCTTGGCGGGTTGTTTACTATTGTTGTAATCGGCTGGAAGCGATGAAGTTGCACTTGCTCCGCAACCCATCAGTCCACAGCCCAACAAAATCACTAACAGTTTCTTCATGGAAATTATGCTACTTTCTTCGTGGTAATTAGTTGTCAAGATTGGCAACATTGCCATCTTGCATCGCCGAAACCCATTGATAGGTGGTGTTGTCAATGGAGTTGGAGAGATTTCGTACCGAACCATCGGCCATTCCGACGTTGATGAGGCCGGTATGGCGACTGTTAAACTTGTAATAGACCCACGGATCGGTCCCGCCTAGCCCCCAGGCTGTTGGCATTGGACCGATGGTCCATCCGTAGGACCAAGTTCGTCCGGAAGGTTTTTTGCTATCGGTCCAAACGCCAGTTGCTTCGCCAAATAGCATTACGTTCGTTGTTCCATCGGTCAAATCGGCGAGCCTGTAGCTTGTACGGTTTCCAAAGGGTCCGATCCAAGCGTTCCAAGCAGGCGACAGAGTTGTTCCCAGACGACCAGCGTTTCCTAAGTAATTGGTTCGACCCATGGTAGCACCGAACGGAAGTCCGTATCCGCTACCTCCGACCGTACCTGTATTGGTGGTTCCCCACGTATGGAGAATCATCATGGTGGCAGCGGTATTTGAGTATGCATCGTCGGATGGGCACAGAAGAGTAGAAAGTTTGTACTGCTGGTAATCCCAAAGGGTATCAATGTCACTCGGGTCTCCGTCGTAACCGGTCGCACCGCTCGTCCAAAACAGGAATTTTTCGCCGTCTGTGGCCGTGACACCCGTTGGCTTGGCTTTTGGATCCATATTGCGCCAGTTTGCAAATGGCTCGTGGACAGCGGCTTGTTCAAAATACGGAAACAAATAAACCAAATGCCCGACCCATTGTACTCCGTAAGCCGGGGAAGCAGTCGTTGTGTAAACAGCATCGCCAGGGCTTCCCAAATACCCTGGTGGCAATTTCTTTCTTGCGCTTTCGAAATTATGAAGAGCCAATCCAAGCTGCTTCAAATTATTAGTGCACTGCATTCGCCGTGCAGCTTCACGTGCTGCCTGAACCGCAGGCAAAAGCAAGCCAACTAAGATACCGATGATCGCAATCACGACCAGCAGTTCAACCAACGTGAAAGCCAATCTGGCTTCACGCGCATGGAACTTTTTCATACCTAAATACCTCTTAAAAAAAGAACGAACAAAACGCCACCGATTCAATCGACTCGACTTGCCGCTTACAGGAGAAGGATAACGCAGTGCCGAGCAGATCGAGTATTTCATATTCTAATCGTTTTCGCGACGGATTTGTCTCGAAAATTCCAGTACAATTTTGCCACCCCCCACCTGAGTGACGGGCCTGGAACCACGTGAATTGCTCGATTCCGTTGCGTTTTGCATGTTTTTACCCAAAATCCCCTCGTTCGATTTTTTTTTGAGATTTTTTAGGAATTGAATAAGGGACAAAAAACGTCAGGGGGAAATCCTTATCATGCCACTACTAGTGCTTTCTTACGGCTGAGAATTACGGTTGCCAAGTAGGGAAAGTCGTCCAGACTTTCGGTTATTGCCAAGCAGTTCGAAACGCTTGGCAAATTTCGCTACCCGAAAATTAGCTGTCAAGAAGCACCGCACGTTTCCCCTAGATTTCATCCACCCTCACTCGAAGTCCAGCACTTGGCCGTCTTTTAACAACTGGATTTTCAGTTTTTCGGAATCGATTGCCTGAACGGTTGATTGCTCATCGATCGCATGAACCGCTGCCGTTGCAGCGCTCTGACCCATGACCATGAAGACCGGCTCCATGCGAATGCTCCCATACGAAATATGGCTAGCGGCCAAGCAGACGGGGACCAGCAGATTGGTGCACTGATCTGCTTGGGGCCGAATACTGCGATAGCTTATCGGATAAGGTCGCGTACCGATTTGAATATCCCCTTCGTTGCGTGCAAAGCCGTCCTTGGTAACGTAGCGCTGGGTATTGTGGCTGTCCATGTTGTAGGCACCCATTCCGACGCTATCCGCAACAATCTCCACACGCTTGCAATTCTTTTCACTCATCACGTATTCGGATACCATCCGACGCGCTTCACGCACGTAGAGTTGTCGGGGCCAGTTGTCGTTGTCGACAAATTCGTCCTTGGCCAATGCCAATCGATTGAATTCTTGGCGAACGCTCTCGGGCACGCGTGGATGATTGGCCAAGGTCCACATCAAGCCCTTGGTGTATTGCTCGTGTTCTTTCCAAATCCTTTCGCGTACCGCGTAGTCGCCGTCCGGATATTCGTAGTTCATGCCAATGTTGTCGGTACTCAATGCAAAATTATTGTTCGTGTCGGTCTTTCGATTCGGCATCCAAAGCGGGTGCCATGGAACTCGAACGTCACCCGCCTCGAAGTTGCGTAAAAGCAACTCATAATTATTTTCGCGATAATCATCGGGCTTAGGCCATGGTCTACGATTGTCGGGATGGTCCGTTGTGCAAAGTCGGAAGTTGTACGCTTGGATACGATGGTCTCCATCGCCATCTTTGCCTTCAGGCATCGGTGTCACACCCGGTAGAAGCCCACTAGCCGGGTCGCCTCGTTTTACGAAGGGATCGACCTGTTTCACAAACTGGTGGTGAACCGTTCTAAGCATTTGCAGGCCATTGATGGTTTCGCCATAAGTTTCATTGGACTCTCGACCGACGTGGTAGTTGACCCCAGCCTTGGCCATCAGATCACCTTCGTAGGTCGCATCGATAAAGACACTTCCCTCGAAAGCACGGCCGTTTTCCATCACGATTTTCTCGATTCGTGTCCCCTTTTTCAGTACGCCCGTTTTCAAATCCAATCGCGCTCCGAAGACAACAGGCACCTTTGCCTCAACAATCATGTCGTTGAAGACTTGGGTCGCCACGCTAGGCTCAAAGGTCCACATCGTATCCTCGCTCTTCGCCCGGCTCTTGAAGTACGCCTCGCGCGCCTCGCATGTCCAACGATCCGGCTCAATATACTTTTTATGAATCCTTTGGTAGAACTCGCGAGACAAACCGCCGATGGCTCGCTTGTTGCCGATATCCGTCGCACCTAGTCCGCCGGTCGTCAGTCCCCCCAGATACTGCGTAGGTTCGATGAGCACGACAGACTTTCCCATCCGCGAGCATTGCACGGCAGCCGTGACGCCAGCGCTGGTACCCCCATAGATGACAACGTCAAATCGATCGGCTGCCATGACTGGCATTTGCATAAAGACACATAGGCAAGTTACGAAGCTTGGAAGGGTCCATTGTTTCATGTCATTGTGCCTGTTTCATGGCGAGAATAGTGAGCGGACCTCATTGTATGCGAATTGAATTTTTGACCACAGAGGGCACAGAGGGTTCACGGAGGACAGACTATTTTGAGATCCGTCTCGATGTTTCTCAGTGCTCTCTGTGGTTAATCTTTCCCGCTTTGCCTTACTCGATAAACGCGAACTCGTTCGTGTTGAACAATACCAAACAAAGCTCGACTAGGGTTCGCGATTCCAGGAATATCCCGCACGAAGCAAACTCTTGATCGTTTGGGTTGCGTAGTAAGATCTGTCGAAACGCTGTGTGTATTTGCTGATTTTTGCTGGATGGAACTTCGCCAAGGATGGTTTCGGCGATTCGTTGAGCAGCCTGCACGGATAGACTGCCGTTCATCATGGCTAACGACTGTGGCGCGACGAGGGAGCATTCACGCTTGCCACACGATACGGCGTTTTCTGGCAGATCAAACGTCTCCATCCAGGGGATTCGAATCGTTCTCTTTTGAATCAAATAGAGACTTCGAACCGATTGTTCCGCTGGAGGTGATGGATACCAGCCCTTGGTCTTGGTCGCGTTGTCGTCCAGAACCGCTGGGTTCGCCGCCAGCGTGGCGTCATCCAACACGGGCCAAACAGGCGGGCCGCCAGCCCGTTCCTGCAATAGACCAGACACGTGTAGGATGGAATCGCGCAGCTGTTCCGCACTCTTCCGCCGCAACTGAGTTCGAAGCGTCGCGAACTCGTGTCCACCTTGTGTCGCTTGGGTAGCGGGTGTAGCTGGGTCGGCAATCGTTTGCTGGCGGTAGGTACTGCTCGTAACAATAAGTCGATGGATATGTTTCAGCGACCAACCCGAATCTATCAGTTCCATCGCAAGATAGTCCAGCAACTCTGGGTGCGAAGGCAAAGCCCCCGTCACTCCAAAATCGTTGGGTGTTGCGACAATGCCGCTCCCAAAGTAATTTTGCCAAATCCGATTCACGATGACTCTGGCCGCCCAAGGGTTTTCACGTGAAGCAATCCATCGAGCCAGTGTTAAACGCCGCCCGGTACTGGTTGACTTAACCGGTTTGACCGCGATCGGTGTGTTCGGAAACAGGACGGAGGGAAAGCCAGGTTCGACTGCATCCTTCGGTGTTCGGTGATCTCCGGCTAATAGGACAAATACCGGCTGCACCGAGTCCATTTTGTCGTGCATCAAAAGCCCGTTCGTGAACGGTCGCTTGCCCTTCTTAAGCGATTCCCGCTTGGACTCTGCCATGGCTACTTGCTCGAGCTCGACCGAAGTCATTAGTTCTTTGCTCTTTTTCGGCTCCACTTTGACAATCTGTCGGGCCAGAACCGCGCTTTCGATTGCGTCGATGGACTTTTGAACTCGCTTGATCTCGGCGTCTTGCTTTTGATTGTGACTGCGAATGGCTTTCTGGTCGGCTTGCAAGTCGATGGCTACGTCATCGGCGTATTGACAAGCGGCAAAGAACGCGCGCAGTCGGTAGTGGTCCGCATGCGAAAGTGGATCGGTCTTGTGATCATGACATCGACAACAGGACATGGTCAAGCCGAGCATGGCTCCCGCCGTGGTCTCTGTCAAGTCGGACATGAGCTCAGACCTCGCTCGGTCTTGCTCGTTGAATAGCCCCGCAGCATTGTCTTGAGGACCAAGTCGCAAATAACCCGTTGCGATGAGACTGTCCTGTTCATCGAGATCGCGCGGAGGGCCATTAAGCAATTCATCGCCTGCGAGCTGCTGTTCCACAAATCGATCATACGGAATGTCACGATTCAGTGAGCGAACCGTGTAGTCTCGGTAACGCCATGCGCTTGGTCGCAATTCGTCCCAGTCGAATCCATTGCTGTCGCTGTATCGAACAACGTCCAGCCACAACCGGGCCCAGTGAACTCCAAACGCTGGTGAACTCAAGAACGATTCGACCCAACGTTCGTATTTGTCCGGTGATGGATCGGCGTCAAAGCACTGCATCGGATCAAAATCAGGAGGCAGCCCAGTCAGATCCATCGATGTTCGATGCGCCAAAACGTTGTCCGATGCCGTTGGGGCAGGCATTTGGCCGTCTTGTTCCCATTGGTCAAGTACAAAGCAATCGATCGGATTGCGGCACCAATCGACGTCAAAAACGGCGGGTACCGCGGGTCGCATGATCGGTTTCAGTGACCAAAGGTCTAGTCGCTTCCCATCGAATAAGACTCGAATCGGGTTTCTGGGATCGGACCACGCATTGCCTACAGGTTCTGGAATCGTCCCGGCAGACTCGAGCGGTGCATCCTCGTTTAGCCAAACGGCTCCCGTCTCGACCCAAGTTTTCAAAGCTGTGATATCGGACGCGCTCAACCGTCGTTTGGGAGGCATCAGCAATTCTTCGTCGGAATGCTCGATCCGTTCCAAAAGCAACGACTTTTTTGAATCGGGCGAAGCTTCTTTGGAGTTTGGAAGCAGCGTTCCATTGTCACCACCTAAGAGCAAAAAGGCTTGAGAGTCCAAACGAAGGCTTGCTTCTTGTTTGTCTGGACCGTGGCATGAGACACACTCGCGACGCAACAGCGAAACCGCCTGCTTTCTCAACTCATTGGTCTCATCCGCCGTGGCAAACGAGTCAACGCTGATGAGCAGCAACAACAGGCTCGGCAAAAAGGAAGAGAGTCTCATTCGAATTGACATAAAGCCCGTCTACCCCAGCAATTCTAGGAGAGGCTTAGCAGTACCTGCGACACCTGTGATGCGTTCATCCCGTCCATTGACTTCGAATGACAAATCCTCAAAATTGAGTCCGAGGGCGGTCAAGATGGTCGCATGGAGATCTCGGAACGGAACAGGTCGTTCGGTGGCCATCAGACCGATTTCATCGGTTGCTCCGATGCGCATGCCTGGCTTGACACCTCCTCCCGCCATCCATATCGTGAAGCCGGCTGCGTTGTGTTGCCGTCCCAATTCACCTTGCATCATCGGTGTTCGCCCAAACTCACTTGCCCACACCACCAACGTTGAATCCAGTAGCCCGCGTTGCTTGAGATCCGATAGCAATCCTGCAACGCTTTGGTCTGTCCATCGGGCTCTTGGATCATGATTATCGGTTAACTTTGCGTGCGCGTCCCAGCCGTCCTTGTCCGGCATGTCGTACAATTGGACGAAGCGTACGCCACGTTCGACCAACCGACGCGCCAACAAGCACTTACGAGCAAAACTTTGTGTTCTTGGTTCCGAATGATCCAGGCCGTAGAGACTATGGATGTGTTTTGGCTCGTCCTCGAAATCCCCAATATTCAACGCGGCGGATTGCATACGATATGCCAACTCATAATTGCCAATGCGTGCATCGAGTTCCGCAAAGCCTGGATGCTCCGCGCGATGCAGGTGATTTAGCTGCTGCATCAAATCAATCGACTGGCGTTGCCCTTCCGCGAATGCACCTGGCGGGAGTAAGTCCAAGACGGGTAAACCGCGATCTCGCAAACGAGTCGGTTGAAAAGCAGGTGGCAGAAATCCATTGGAATAGTTTGCATTGCCACCTAACGGACCTGCGTCAAATAGCACGACATAGCCAGGCAAGTCGGTGTTTTCCGTCCCTAATCCGTAAGTCACCCACGATCCCAAACTGGCTTTGCCACCCCGAACATCACCCGTGTGCAATTGATAACTAGCGGGCGCATGATTGTTGGAGTCCGATTGCATAGAATAGACTAAGGCAATGTCATCGACATGCTTGGCCATGTGTGGGAACAATTGGCTGACCCAAGTTCCCGATTGACCATATTGCGCGAATTGGTAAGGACTGGCCATGAGCTCCGTTTTGCAACCGTGAAAAACATTTGCATGCCGTGTCGCTTCGACCGCTTTGCGAATCGCCTCAGGAACCGGCTTGCCATGGAGACTTTGCAAAGTCGGTTTGTAGTCAAATGTGTCCACTTGGGAGGGGCCACCGACCATGAATAGGAAGATGACCGATTTGGCCCGAGGGGCAAAGTCCGGTGCTCTGGCAGCGAAGGGATTCAACAGATCGATCGAATGCGATCGCTTTCTAGGAGAATCCGCCAAGAGACGGCTTGATTCGAGCGATTGCAAGGCTGTCAAACCCAAGCCCATCCCGAGGCCATTCAAAAAACGCCGCCGCCCAAGGGAACGGATGTTTTCACGGGAAGGAGAAACATTTGACAACGACACAACTCACCTAGCGATAGTGGGAATTCTACAAGCCGAGCATCTTTCGACAATTCTCGGCCAGCATCACTATTCTATCTCCAATGTAGCTGAGGCGTTGTGAAAGCTCAATTTTCGGGTAGCGAAACGCGTCAAGAGTTTCGGACTGCTTGGCAATAACCGAAAATCTTGACGACTTTCGCACCATGGCCAACCGTAATTCTTACCCGTAACAAAGCATTAGTGCCACAACTCGGAAGTATTACGTCACGCTAAACTCGGGTTTGGTAACCCTCCCGCTGGGCTGCGGTTTTAGCTACCGAAATCTCGTTTGGCACGATCTTTGAAAATAAGGACGCATGCCCAAATTCCGATCGGGAATAGACAACTACCAAAACAGGGTATGGCCGTCAAAATCGCTCCCGATTTAGCGGCACTCAGATCAGACTGGTTGAAGAAAGCGGAGCCGCCTCGAAATAACACAAACGCGACAGCCAATGCAATCACAATTCCTACCGCGGTTCCGCCAATCAAGATGGCCAATTTAGAATTGTCGATGACTACGTTTTGCGGAAGATTAGCGAGACTAACTCCGATAGCGATGGGTCTAACAATACACCCCAGGGTAATAAACCCCGCCCAGATCATCATGAATACGCCGATGATTTTGTACTGTGTCTCACGACTAGCGCGGCTAGAACCACGACTAACACCTCCGCTGGTACTGCTGGTGCTAACCGCGTAGGGATCGTTGTATCCAGACCAGCCGCTGTACGGGACGCTTGCATTTGCAAGCGGTATCGAAGCCCACAACGAGTTATCCCCAAGAGGCAAGTCGGACAGCGTGCCTGTTTGCCAACCGATGAATCTGGGATTTGAAACCCACGCTGGCATGAATCGCATTGAATTCGAACCGGCATATCATTGTTTGGCTTGGGCCATTTCCAAGGAATGGATCACGTCGCAAATCGTGATCACTCATCGATTTTCAGTATAGTCAATCGCTGGTTTTGTTCCCAACCACGCCAACGAATACTAACGCCATTTGGGCGATTCGTCCGACTTTTTTTCAATCTACTTAGGCGAGAGGCAGTTTGAAATCTACCTATAGTCTGGGTGGCACGCCCTGAGGTACGAAGGGCGTGGTGAATCGCTAGAATCATTTGCCTCACTTCCCACGCCCATCGCTAATCGCTTTGGGCATGCCACACGGTGGCCTGGCCTGGCAGTCTTGTGTCTGCCGCTCGCCATAAAGGTCTGCTATGCATTTTCTTGAAGCGGCAAACCTCAATGACGGGACTCTTGCAGCATTGGAATGGCCTCCCAGAAACTGCTTTCGACAATTGGACACGTGATCCTCGCTAGGTTGTAGAGAGCGAGGACGTCCGTCGACGGAGCGACGGACCTACGGCCCAAAGCGAGGATCTAGAATCACATTCTCTCGCGGTATTCGATGAATCCAGTCATGCCGCTGGCCGATCTCATCGAGCAATGCCTTAGGAGTGACCGATGCGCGACCATCGCGCAAGCCGAGGGTCTCAGCCAGATAGCCGACGATCTTTTCCGATGGTACACCTTGTTCTCGATAAAAACTGAGCCGAGAGTCACCATGTCTTTTTGCGAGCCGCCGTCCGTCGGTACCGACCACCAACGGCAAATGCAACCATGCAGGCAAATCCCAACCCAACGCTTCGTAAATGGCGATCTGCCGGTACGTGCTAAACATCAAATCGTTCCCGCGCACGACATGGTTGATGCCAAAATCATGGTCGTCAACCACCACCGCCAGTTGGTATGCCGTTACACCATAACTGCGTCCCACGACAAAGTCGCCTAGCTGACTTTTTGCGTTGAGCGATTGTTCTCCGAACAAATCATCGGTCCACTTCATAATCCCCATGGGCATTCGGAATCTCCAAGCGTACTTGCAATCCATTCGATCCAGTTCCTCGGCATCGAGCGGACTTCGATGCCAACAAGTGCCCGGATAAAGGGCGCCGTCCAGCGTCGATTCGTGCGGAGCACTGGCGGCTTCTTCCACTTCCGCGCGAGTGCAGGTACAAGGATAAACTAGGTTTTTCCGTTTCAGTTGCTGAAGAATTTCCCCGTATCGCGATTCGCGATTCGATTGAACGGTAAAGGGTTGTCCAGGCTCAGTGTTATCGCAGTTATCCCATTCAAGTCCGAGCCATCGCAAATCTTCGATCGCTTGATTCGTGGCTCCCGGTTTGGTTCGCGGCGTATCGAGATCTTCGATCCTAAGAAGTAGATTCCCAACAGCTTGTCGGCATGCAAGCCATGCGACTAGAAAAGTTCTTGCGTTGCCCAAGTGTTGAGCACCTGTTGGTGAGGGGGCAAGTCGACCAACGTAGCTCATGTTGTTTTCACTTGAGCGGGATAGTTGGCGGCTTTCGTTACCTTGACATCCACGCCCGGTATCTCCGATTGCAAGTGAGATTGGCACCAGTCTGCGTGCTCCGGATCCTGCGCGAACGCGCAGACCGTCGGGCCCCAACTGCTTTGCGTTGCACCTTGAAGACCTAACCGTTTTGCGGCCTCAACGCTCTGAGCTATTCGCGAGGTACGGTAGATACCACCTTGCACCGGTTCGAAAATCTGACCAGCCCATCTTCCATATTGTCCTAACGCAATGTCAAACTTGTTCCAATCACTCGCATGGATCGCGGGGAGTATTTCCTGCTGAACCAGCAGTCCCATGGCGCCGCGGTTCGGATTGGGACAACGCGAACAGCGTTCGAACATGGCTGCTTCGTCGTTTCCGGATTCGCCTAGTGAGTTGGTATCCTGTACGATCAGAACCGGCCAATTCGGAAAGGGAACGCTCTGGGTCCTGGCACTGGTATTCCCAGCTTCGCTAGAAACGGGGACCCCGTGATCCAAGACAAAGCCACCTGCCATAAAGCCGCTCAAACCGATGTTCGATCGTTTGCCGCGTTGACTCAGTTTTGTGAGCGAGTCCATGTTCAACAGAGTGGGTATCGAAACATCTGACTTCACGGCGTCCGATATCGACCGGTCGCCAAGCTGAACACGCTCGGCAGCGGAAAGCAATGCGGCAACCGTGCAAGCCATTTGAGTGCCTGACCCTAAACCTTGGTGTGGGAGTGGCGACTCGATAACTCTTATCGAGTCAACGGGCAGTTGCGAGTGAGTATGTAACCATTGATTGGCCACGGCTTCGATCCGCGGGCGCCAGTGTGCGTCCGCTTGAATGCGGCATTGAGAAAGAGCGGGGGTTTGCAGAATCGTCGCTTGCACGACTGCGATGGAGTGCTCGACCATCAAGCCTATACCGCCATAGCGATTTGGCTGGAACTCTGCTATTTCCATCAGCCCGAAGTGGATGCGACCCTGCGAGCGAACGTGGATTTGTTGGCTGGACCATGACAACGGCAATGGATTCGGCAAAGGATTCGGATCGAGCATTTCTAGTTGGTGGTTTTCCTGTGGTTTAACTAGGTTTCCACCTCAGCGGCGGCGATGACCATGGAATCGTCCGAGCCACCTTGCCACTGCGGCATGTCTAGTTTCGAAGCTTTCCAACCTGGATGACTGAGCGTGCCGTTTCGACTCGTCTCCTTGCCGACAATCCGCCAACGAACAGGGGACGGATCGTTAGGAATCTCAATGGCCTCACCTTCGGGTGTTTCAATCAAGTGCTTCAGTCCGAACATCCGGTCGAGAGTTTTTCGGGTATCTCGAAGCACATCGCGAGCCGCAGCTCCGATTTGGGCGTCGTTGTACTGATCCAGGGATTCGCACACCAAATCGAGTAAACGGGATTCACGTTGCAAGGCGCTTAGGAGTGTCAAGGCATCACTGCGACGGACCGACTTCGAAACTTGCGAAACGGGTGGCTTAGTGGAATTTGGCTTCGCGTCAGGTGGGGGAGGTAGCAGCGGAGTTTCTGACGGAGCGGAGGGTTGAACCTCTAGCAGTTCGCGTATTCGCAAGGCTGAATCGCGACGGAACAGAACAACGAAAAATACGCGAAAAGCAAGAAACAAACGCATGGGCAACGAAACGCTGGGTGGGGTGGAATGGAAAAGCGTGAAACAATGAATGTTGCAGTATATCGGTCTCTAGCCAGTTGTTGCAGGTGCGAAAAATTGGCAATCCGTGTTATATTGAACCGTTGGAACAGCGAAAATCAGGATTTTCGTCGAATTTCTGAACGGAGGTAAAGCATGAACCATTCACGGGGCAATCCAAAAACGAATCGGAGACGAGTGTCCGACTTAGCACCTCCCCCTGCGCCGCGACAGAATCAAAACAACAACACGGCGGCCACCGCCGTGCCACACTCGGTCCCGGCTCCTCATCTGGTACTTCCCAAATCCACCGTTCCACCCGCAGTTGCTCCGAGCCGGCTTGACTACCAAAGAAACTTGGCGGAACTCTTGTCTCGCCCGATCGCCTCTTGGACACAGCGAGATGGTTGGCAGCAGTCGATTGGGAAAAAAGTTCTGGCAGCCTCCAAAGCGATGGAGACCCGTAATTTCCATAGGGTTGCCAAACATGATCTGGAAAGCATGGCCGAGGCCTACGACCAACAGTTTTTCAGCGGCCTGTGCTTGCCACTGGCTCGTTCCTACGGCTTATCGTTTCGACTAAGTTCAAGGATGACACGGGCCGGAGGCAAGACCACACGAACGATTTTCCGGGGGACCCGATCCAAGCCGAGTCATACGCACTATGAGATCGCGTTGTCCACTTCCTTGTTGTTTCAATCGTTCCGAAAGCCCGGCGATTCGATCCGCGTGTGTGGCCATGAATGCCAAGATCGATTGACAGCGATGCAAAGAATCGTTGAACACGAAATGGTCCACTTATGCGAAATGCTGGCTTGGATTCAAAGCGATTGTTCGGCAGGCAGGTTTCAAACGATCGCTCGAAACATGTTTGGGCATACCGAACATCGGCATGAATTGATCACCCAACAGGAACGCGCAGCCAAAGAGTTTAACATTCGGGCCGGCGCTCGAGTGGCGTTCCCCTTTGAGGGCACCGTCTTGCAAGGGGTCGTGAATCGAATCACGCGACGCGCTACCATCTTAGTAGAGGACCTCCGCGGGGTTCGATACAGCAATGGCAAGCGATACCTAAAATACTACGTTCCGATCCATCAACTTAGGCCTATCGACTGACCCCATGAGACAACTAACGGCATGAGACAACTGACCACCATTACCGGTAAATCCAATGCCGAAACCTTCGTTGCGTATTTGCTAACACAGGACATCCTTACGCATGTTGAATCCAACCCGGATCAAAATGAATGGGACATCTGGATTCGAGACGAGGACCGACTTGAAATTGCGAAACAGGAGTACCAACAATTCCAGGCATCGCCAGAGGATGCAAAATACCGTTCGGCGGTAGATCAAGCGAAAGTGATCCTTAAAGAAAAAAAACAAAAGTCCTCGGAACGTCAAAAAAATGTTCAGTACCCAATTTCTCGGGTCAACCCAAACCTGTTTGGCGGAAGCTTACCGCCCCTGACCTTGACGCTGATTATCTTGTGCGTGTTCCTTGGGCTGGTCTCGGAGTTCTCGCACCCCGACGCGAAGAACTGGCTTGGAAACTTCATCATGAAGCAGCTTATGTTTGTCGATATGAATCTATACCTTAAGACGGGCGACGCCGCTGCGTCCCTCACGCAGGGTGAACTCTGGCGAATCCTGACCCCTGCTTTTCTGCATGGGCATCCCATTCACTTGCTGTTCAACATGTTGTCCCTAGCGTCGCTCGGGCGCCTCACCGAACGGCTTGAGGGAATTGGTCGCTATGCAGTGATTATGTTGTTGATCGCCATCGGTTCGCATTTACTCCAAGGATTGATGCCGGTGAAGTGGTTTGGCTCACCCAACTTTGTTGGGATTTCGGGAGTGATTTTTGGACTGTTAGGATACATGGGGACGAAAACGACCCTCAGGCCTGATCTTGGATTTCAGTTGCCTGCACAGGTTTACCTGATGACAGGCTTGATATTGGTCTTTGGATTCACAGGCGGGACAGGAGACTTTCAATTGGCCAACCTAGCCCATTTAGGAGGCCTCATCACTGGCGTCGCAATAGGTTTCGTTATGAGCGACCGACGTTTCGACCGTCGCGGTTTATCATAGCTGAAACATTTGCTACAGTTCCCACGCCCAATGCTAATCGCTAATCGCTCTGGTCATGCCACACGCACTGAGGCTGTGATTTTTTCGAATCTGAAGAAAGTACCCATCACGCTCCGCGTGATGTTGCCTCAGAAACCAAAGGTTTTGAATTGCGAAAATCACGCGGAGCGTGATTGGTACTATAAAATCACAGCCTCTCTGGGCGTGCCACACGGTGGCCTGGTGCTTTTTTGTCTGCCTCTCGCCTTAGAGCGATGGGCATCGATCGAC
>JAYTVM010000049.1:0-2536 GCA_043743995.1 Pirellula sp.
GCCGGAGGCAGTTGAATTTCGACAGTTTCCATTTTCGCTTACTCATTTCTATGGAAATCTCCCTGCATGCCGCCTGTTTTCGATAACAGCATGATCCTGGAGATCGTCATTGATCGGTCTATTGCTTTGCACATGTCGTAGACAGTTAAAGCAGCCACGCTTGCGGCGGTGAGCGCTTCCATCTCCACTCCTGTTGAACCGGTCGACTTCACCGTGATCCGCCATTCCAACTCAATTTCAGAAATCCACTCGTGCTCGACCTCGACCGAATCGATCAAAATCATGTGGCAAAGAGGAATCAGGATACTGGTTTGTTTTGAGGCTTGAATGGCAGCGATTCGAGCCACCTGCATGCAATCTCCTTTCGAGTTTGAATTGGTCTTGATCGCGTTTGCGGCGTTCAAGGACATGCAAATTCGACTACTGGCGATCGCTGTTCGGCGTGTAGTTGCTTTACCACCTACATCCACCATTTTAGCTTCTCCACTCGCATTGACATGGGTCAGCATTGGTTCGGCGATGTTCGACGGTAACTCGAGTTTGGCGTTGGTTTCTTTAGGAGTTGACATAGTACATTGCTACAGGAGATTCCCCGCAATCGGAGCAGATAAATAACAATCGGAAGAAGAATGGTTAATAGTCAAATCGACGCCGCAAAGGCACTTTTGCGGTTACTGGTCGCTCCTAGTAAATGCCCCCGAGTTTTACTCGGGGGTTATTTACCCTTTCTCTAGCACTAGGCATGTCCGGAATATTCAGCCCCGAAGAACTCTTTGCTTTCCGTAACGGTTGGTTTGATAGTGCGCTTTCCTTCGTGCCAATTGGCCGGGCAAGCTTCACCGTGCTTTTCTGTGTACTGCAGCGCTTGGACCATTCGCAAGGCTTCATCAACACTGCGTCCCAGCGGGAAATCATTGACGACTTGATGGCGAACGATGCCCGTAGCGTCGATTAGAAACAATCCGCGGAGGGCGACCGAGTCACCGAACAACACGTCGTAGTCTCTGGCAATTTGCTTGTTCAAGTCCGAGACCAACGAATAGTCAATTTGCCCGATGCCACCTTGCGATCGAGGCAAATTGCGCCAAGCCAAGTGTGAGAACTCGCTATCGACAGAAACACCCAGAACCTCCACGTTGAGATCTGTGAATTCCTTGACACGGTCGGAAAAGGCGATGATCTCGGTCGGGCAAACGAAGGTAAAATCCAGCGGGTAAAAGAACAGCAATACGTATTTGCCTTTGAATTGGCTAAGCGTCAAATCTGCGAACGAGCCATTCTTGAGAACAGCAGTCGCTTTAAAATCAGGGGCTGGTTTGGTAACAAGTACGGCCATAGAAGTATCTCCTGGTAGATTTGCTTTGGAACTGCGAAAATGATCGGGTCGTTAAATCCTCTTCATTGTCCGTCAATCGTCAAGGCTTATGGTTATGGACCGATCCATTCCTGGAAATCTTTCCGACTCAACCGCTACCATCGACCAACTCAAGGCTTTGGTGCATCGATTCGTACAGGAGCGATCGTGGGAATCGTTTCATTCGCCCAAGAATCTGTCGATGTCCATCGCGATCGAAGCAGCCGAATTAATGGAGCATTTTCAGTGGACAAACCAATCGGCCCCTGCCGTTCCAATAGCGCATGATTCCCCGATCGCACAAGAACTTTCCGATGTGGTAGCGTACTCGCTAGCGCTGGCCAATGTCCTTGGCGTCGACTTGAGTCAGGCGCTCGAATCCAAAATGGAGCGCAACAAATTGAAGTATCCGGTGGGGGTTGAATACTCGCCTAAGGGGATTTCAAGCCCAGGGTAGCGTATAAAAAACGCAAAATCCCCCAAATATTTCCAGTGGGATTTTGAAAAAAGACCGTTTTCCCAATGTTTTTTTGACAAAATTGACTGGAATCCAGGGTTTTTATCGGAAAAGTGGCATTTCCCGGTTGCATTTAAATCAGGGCAACCTTTAATTCAGCAAATAGTATTGTCCTCGGTTGGACATGATTCATGATTTCAGGTTCGTTGAAAGGGATGCATCGTATGGCAAAAGCAGCTGCCAAAACAGAAAAGCCACTAACCAAGGTCCAAATCTTCACCAACATTGCTGAAGCGACCGGGCTATCGAAGAAGCAAATTGCCGAAGTGTTCGAAGCTCTCAAAGTCGAGATCTCCAATTCGGTTGGCAAGAAGGGTGTGGGCTCGTTCGTAATCCCTGACCTATGCAAAATCGTTCGCATCCAAAAGAAGGCTCTTCCAAAGCGCCAGGTCCGCAACCCACAGACCGGCGAAATGAAATGGGCAGATCCAAAGCCAGCATCTACCGCTGTTAAGGTTCGCGCTCTCAAGAAACTAAAGGACATGGTCTAATACCAGACCAGGTTCGATCCAAAACCAACGACTTGGGCAAGCCATTCCGCTTGCCCATTTTCGTTTTAAGCATCCAATATTTCGAGGCCACAATGCGATTGATTTTGATGGGGACCGGTCCTTTTGCCGTACCATGTTTCCATGCTCTATTTCAAAAGCGCTACGATATCGTTC
>JAYTVM010000050.1:0-8343 GCA_043743995.1 Pirellula sp.
ACTGTTGGTCGATTTGCAAATGGCTCCCAAGTTGCGTGGTCGGAACGTGGAACTTTGTCCCGAATTTGCTTGCCCATCAATCGTCGGTCGGACCTGGAATGCGTTTCTACATTCGACGCAGCAAATTGTGCTTCCGACTTAGGATCCATTTTTTTTTCGGGTTCCGCAATGATCGGCTTTGCTGCTACCGATCGGATAATTTGGAATTCTAGCCAGCTTCCAAAAACAAGAACGACCCATGCGATGCCAAACGTCGCGAATCCCAACAGCCCTTCTCCCATTGCGCAGATCATACCAATGATGGCACTAAGCCAAATCGAAGATGCGGTAGTGATCCCATGAACTTCGTCTTTTCCTTGGAGTCGCATGATAACCCCTGCACCGAGAAAGCCAATGCCTGACAGGATTCCTTGAATCGTTTTGCTGACACCATGCAGGTTTACGATGTAAGTCTCGATTGATGCCGAGGATCGCGCTAGCAAATGTCGCAACGCACAATCTAGGCAAAATTTCATGAAGCTGATCTAGGGATCGTCGGCACATAGCAGGGTTCCCCCAAAGCCGAACACCATCGACAACGCAACACAAATACGAATCAACATTAAGTCCTCAGCGTGCGGAAGGCACGGGTCTGCCTTTCTTTAACATCGTTAATCCATGGTCGTTTCGGGTTATTCTTTTAAGGCAGCGAAGTGGGCACGAGCCCATTGGATGAAATGGCTAATATTGGGCGCATCGGTGTGCCCGCCGTCATGCTGTCGCCATGCCAAGTCGCCATCTACCAAGCCAACATTCACGGCCGGCATCTTCTCCGATTGATAATCATCGCTTCGCCCTAAATCTTTAGCGCCTAAAAATCGGAAAACGCGTTGGGCTGCAATCGTCGCCATGTAACTACCTTGTTGATCCAGCCAAAGCGCATCCCCTTTTTCCGGAACACCGTAGCTTACAAACGTCAACCGCGGCGCACATAAGGCAATGAGCTGATGGGAGTCGACGGGTAAGTGACTAGCGTTCTTGGCTCCAAACGAAGACTCCTCGGTTCCGTACTTGAGGAAGTTTCCGGCCATCCAATGGTACTCTCCAGACCCGGTTAAGTTCTCAACCGCCTCGCCGAAGTTGCGTCGATAAAGACTTGCTCCACCTTCACCCGAGGATCCGATCAAGACCATAGCAAATCTTTCATCCAATGCCATCGTAACCAACGCTGCTTTGCCATAACGTGAGACTCCTTCAATTCCAACTCGCGTGGCATCAACTCCTGGTTCCGTCTTGAGGTAATCGAAGCCTCTCGATGCTCCCCATGCCCACGCCCGAAGGCTGCCCCAATCGTCTGGCTTTCTTGGCTGACCAAGATTCGTCAACCCAATAATCCCTCGAGTAAGTCCACCACCTCGGTTAACCTGGTTGTTGTTAAGGTTGCCAGCGGCATTGCCTAGGACTTGGCCAGCTCCGGGACCAGGACCAGCAGGCCGCGTTCCACCGGCATCGTCTTGAAAGCTGGTGGGATTCAGCATGGCAAAACCCCATCCAGCTTGTATTAATTGACTCTCTCGAGTTAGTCCCGGCGGTCCACCCGCCCCGCGTCTCCCAGCCAGCCATGGAGGTATTGGATCAAATGGCGTCGAACCAAACATCATCAAGATGGGTAAAGGATTCTTGGCGTTTTTTGGCACCGTTAGTGACATGGAGATTTGCACTTGAATTTCCGGGCAAGCGGAATTATCGACGACGCCTATCAAGTGCTTCTCGATGGTTTCTATTTCGCCAGACTTGCCTTCGCGAGTCTCTCGAACTTCCCATTTCACGCCTGGGACATTCGTAGGGATGCGACCAATCACTTCTCGCTCAAAATCTTCCACGATCTCGGGCCGTCGTTGCTTCCACCACATTTCGGCTGTCGTTACTTTGTCTCCGTTCTTCAAAGTCATTACGTCTGGCAGTTCAGGGTACGGATTCGCCTTGGATTCGTCCGTGTTGGCAGCGCTGGGATCCGATGGGTTGCCGCTGGGTCCCGGGCGGAGTTTCGTAATGCCGAGCTGCTTTTGCATATCCCGATGATCTTCTTGAGTCGTGAAAGTCACAATCTTGGAAGCTAATTCTTGCGTTGCTTGCTTGGGAGTGGTTTCGACGGTACCATCCTGCGCGTTGGCGGCAGGTAAACACGATAGCCCTCCATGAAAAAGCAATAAGAGCATGGATCGACACGAAATCTTTGACATCGCAAACTCGGCTGATAGAGGATTAAGGGACAGCTTCGCACTTCCATTGGCGAGATCATCGCCCGATTGCCGACGTTATTTTTTGCGATCGTAGGTCGCAACCATCATCGGGTCGCCAGTTGTCGTACCCATCCACATCTTGAAAACGTGTTTGTCCTTGCTTACGTATTCTGTTTCCGTTTTGTAATTGGCGGTTGTTCCGTCAGGCGCGGGCCCTTTGCCAGTCATCGTTATTTTCTTTCCATCAGGGCTCTTGTCACCTTCCAGCATCATAGGTGTCGCGGACATGGAATCCACCCAGACAGAGACAAACTTCTTCTTAATCGGATCAAATGTATCGAGTCCCTGACCGGTGAATGGCCCATCGGGCATTTTCATATCTAGTTGTGAGGTCAGCCAAACCCCATTATGTGCCATCTTGTAGACGCACTTGCCAGTCATGTCTCCGCCGGGAGATGCAATCGTAACGGACCAATTTCCTTCTGTTTCGGCTAAGAATGCGTGTTCCTTGCCAGGTTTGACTGGCTCTTGAGCGGTAAGCGACGAGCCAAGGCACAGCAGCAGAAACAATGCGTGAGTAACAATCTTCATTTTCGGTTCCTTTTTCCGTTGGGAATTGAGCAATTTGAACAGGCCCGCCATTATAGCAAGCTTTCGGCGACTTCCGAAACTCTTGGCGAGTTCCGCTACACCCAAATTTAGCATGGTAGAAGCACTAGCGACGCCCGCTTTGAATGGAACTAGAAATCGCCGCCACCGCTGGAGTCACCGCCGGAATCACCACCTCCAAAGTCGCCACCAAAGTCACCGCCAGATCCTGAATAGTCGGTATCTTGACCCGAGAATCCGGTTGATTCACCGATTCGGTTATCCTGGTCGGCGCCCCATGCGTTTCCATGGTTGCCCGAGAACTGGTCATAGAGCCACATGCCGGCAGCCGCGCCAAACATACCACCCAGCAGTGAACCGAACATGCCTCCTCCACCAAAGCCTGGAGACATGCCTGAACCGGTCGCAGTTGCCCCCCGCCCGCCCAATACGGAACGAAGTACTCCCACGATCAGCCAGATCGCTGCAATGCCGATGACTGCAATGATAATCCAGCTCCAAGGGTTGGCCTGTTGTGAAGGTACTCCTTTTACGGGCGACATGGCAGACGAAGAAGAGACGCTGTTGACGCGACTGGGCGCGGGCGCATGGCTTGCCATAGTGGTCATCACAAAGTTGACACCCTCTAACAACGCATCGTCATTTTGCTTCTTGCGAAGTTTATTTAGCAACAGGCTGGTCAGGTTGGTGCGATCCATCAACGTGAACGCTTTTTTCTGCGTGTCATTGCCCACGACGATTTGGATGTGTGCCGGCTCTTTAGTAAGCAGGATATAAATCCCGTTTACCTTTTGCTGCTTGACCTGCTCCATTGTCCATTTTTCAAACAGCCGCCCCACAGCCGCTTTGTCTGTGAGGTCTACATCCTGTTTTATCTCTTCCGGAATTTCCTTGAACGTTTCGATCACGAGATCTTTTTTGTACTGACGTTCTATTTCCGAGATCTTACGAGTCGCTTCCGATTTGGCAGACTCTGAGAAAAAGGCACCGTTATCTCGAACCGTTCCCGGTCCTGCCAGTGACATAGATGTGCCGAACAACGTGGTCACGACGAAACCTAGTGCAAGGATTGTTGGGTGTTTAAGCATGTGTTTTTCCTGGTTAACGTTCGCCACGGGTTCTTTAAGGCATACGATGGTATGCCTTTTCTAACGGAGCACATTCTGTGCCATTAAGTGGAATACGCTAGGTTATTTGACTATTCTGCGCCCCTCATTCTGCCAAGCTAAGCATCCCCGGCACTAGGTTCGGCGTCTATTTTTCCGCAGATTCGACCTCTCCGCTTCTCGAGTCCGCTAAAAGAGCGTCACCTTTGACCAGCCAGGCGCCTGCAAACGCCCACACCGCCATCCACTCCAGCCAGAACAAAGTATTCCAGCGATTTAAGAACGCTTTGGCGGATTCCGGAATCAAAAAAAGTTGAATGCCCATGACGAACATGCAGCCTAATATCGTGACACCGGAGGCAAAATACGTCGCGTCACGCTGCTCGTTTCGAGTCACCAAACGAAGACCAAAGTGGCCTCTGGGGAAATGATACAGGGAATAAATAGCCAAAGTCAAAAAGAAGACTCCTCCACTGACGGTATGAACATAACCAACGAGAGTAGTCTGACGCAGGGGATCACTGTTGGCTTCTAGTGGGCAGAGGGCCACGCCAAATGCCGAAGCGCACGCGAAATTGCCGGTCCAATTTTCAAAGGTGTCATACCCGTGATAGCAAAATAAAAAGATGCCCATTGCACACATGACCCCAACGAAGATATCTCGCAGCGGAGTGTGGTAATAACTACTCATATTGTCCTGGATCTCAATTCCAAGCACAAAATAGCCAAACGGGCCAAGAATAAGGGGGAGCATGAGAGCCAGAAGCCCAAGTGAGCGGCGTATCCCCAAGTAGGACATTACGACCGAATGCGCATGAGGATTACTGCGAACCAAAGCCAGCTCTCGAGTCGTTTGGGGTAACGCCATAAAGATAACTTTCAATGCGCTGTTCGATGATGATTAAATGCGAGCACTGGCGTCTCAAGCGAGGCCAACAATGAATGGTAAGCCATTTGCTGTCTCACGGAAATGGTTGAGTCATTCGCAAACGAGCCGAAAAAATAGGTTGCAAGTACAGTCAGTCGTATGTGGCTACCAATCCGTTGAGCTTCCGGCTCAGTGACATTCGCGCGATGCAAACAGAAGCCACAAAAGCCATCCAAGAGCTATTCGGTGGTTGCGCTGACATTGAACTGCAAAGGCAGTGGGTTCAGACGATCGATCAACAAAACGAGAACATTGCAACGAATCGCGACTTGCAGTTAGAGATTGCGATTCTCGATCGCAAGGCACGCTGGCGTCATATCCAACCTGTCGAGAACTCGAACACTTTTCTTCAGAGTGTCAGGGAAATTGCTGCACGAATGCTAAACAGCAGTCAAGTGGATCGCTACAAGCAACAACTTAGGTGCAATTACTTGATAACTAAATCAAAGAGGCCTGACCCCTTTTCAGCGCTGACCCCTTTTCAACGATACCATGAACGTACCCCTACGGCTAACCGTTAAACGAAATTTTTGCAAAATTGGGCTTCATTGCACGGTACTGTTTTTAATGACCGACGTAATGTAGTCCAGCCAATATCTTTCATGTTTTTCATCCATTGCCTAGGCCCTAATCAAACGACTGCCGAAAGGATCTCAGCATTTCTAGTACCGCTTCGATCTTGATCGTGCCTTTAAAATAAATCGCCGGATGATCTAACGGAGCTGCCATTTTCTCCTTCAACGATTGAGCGATCGCTAACAGCACCGGCTGATCGCAAAACTGCTTGAGCACATTGGCTTTGTAACTCAAATACTCAGGTGTCCAAAAGCCGACGATTTCCAACATCACTCGCATGCCATCTTGATGCACAAACACAAAATCGGGGAAGAAAGCGGTCTGCCCCCGATGCAAGATCTCGGTCTCTCGTTCCAACCGCCATTCGTCTCTTGGTTGTTCGCCCCATTCCTTCGAAAACGCTTCTTCGACACTCGAGTCGAACTCGCTGGCCGCTACCACGCCGCTGATCAAACCGCACGCGTCATCCAATCGAAATCGGATCGGGGGACGATACGGAGTTGCTCGCAGCATGGCAACCATAGACCAACCACGGCAGGATAGCAAGCCCGGCAGAAAACGCGCCATTGCAATTCCATATCGATGCGTACTCCGAAGCACCGATGCCGGACCATCAAACTCGAAGCGATAATGATCGGGGCGTTTGGTGATGCGATGCATCAGCCGAGCTAGCTTGGCATAGCGAAGAATTTGCTTGTAATCCCCGGTCGCAGTCACGGTCATTCGGACCGCATCGAACATCACGACTTGCGTCTGTGCGACATTGTATCGCGACAGCAACGCCACTCCATCGACAAATCCCTTAAAACTTTTGAGTTCATGATACTCAATCAAGTCCGAAAAGAGCTTGTTATGCAGTTCCGGCCAATCCATGCCATGTTGCTCGGCAATCCAACGTTTGACTTCGGATTCCTGGCTCTCAAAGAGAGAGTCTCGCTCGACTACCAAAGGATGCTGCTTGGCGGCTGACCGAAATACGGATTGTCGTAGTTGTGCAACATTGCGACGGTCACCTTTGGAATACTCGGAGGCGTCGTCTAACAATTTGCAAAAGGCCAGGATACGCCGCCCAGGGCAATCGATTTGTTCCTGAAAAACACGATGCACCGCGGCGTGGAGCGATCGCCTGGTCTGTCCGACTCCCTCGCGATAAATATCGAGCATCTTCTCGGCGTAACCGAGGTAAGCGGCGTTGGATTTCCGAGTCAATCGATCTGGTACGAGCTCACCCTTTTCAAACGTTGCGATTGCGAGTTCCCGCGTAAGCATCACTTTTCCTTCGTTTGCGAGAACGACCTGTATCGTTCGTGTCTTTTGCAACCACTTCGTAGAGTATAGCTCGCTCCTCTCCGCGACGACGGAGTATTCGACCTAGTCGCTGCTTGGCTTGGCGAGTCGAAGCCAAACCACCGATAACGACAGCGACCTTGACCTCGGGTAAATCCACTCCTTCGTCGAGGACTTGATTGGCGACGATGGCGGGGTAAACGCCATCTCGCAAACCATCGAGGTAGTCGATTCGCTCCGCTTTTCCACAATGGTTGAGCAAACAAGGAATCAGGAATCGGCGGGATACATCTCGAGCCATCGCATTGGAGCCTGCAAAAATAATCATCGGTGTTCCATGATGCAACCGAAACAAGTCCTCTAATACTCGAAGCTTTTCTTCTGCACGATCCTCGATCGATCTCTTTTCGCGGTAAGCTCGCATGATGATACCCGCTTGCCCGCTGCGCTGCGTTTCGGCGCAGAGTGTTTGCCATGTAAAACTGGCGTCGTCTTGCCGGCGTTCGTAGACATAACTCGAGACTACTTCGGACAACTGATTGTAGCGTACGCGTTCGCGATCGTTCAAAAAGACGGGGACTCGAAAGATATCGAATTCGGCCAGCGATCCACCTCGAACCTGACTGATATCAAGTCGATAGACCAAAGGGCCTATGAGTTGGTCCAATTTGGAATGTTGCCCATCGCCTCGTTCCAGAGTTGCAGTTAGCCCTAATCGCATAGGTGCGATACTCATACGAGCCGCATCGCTCCGAATGGGGCCCGGTAGGTGATGGCACTCATCGAAAATGATCAACTGGAATCGGTTCCCTAGCGTTGGCATGTGGATACATGCGCTATCGAAGGTGGTCACCGAGATGGGCTTCACATTGTAAGTGTTGTCACCAATGATGCCCGCATCGTAACCGAGGCCATTGAAAATTCGCCGTTGCCACTGATACATGAGATCGCGAATAGGCGAGACGACGAGCGTACTACAACCTTGATCGGCCATGATGCGCAGTGCGACTTCGGTTTTGCCGGTACCGGTCGGCATTACGACGACACCTTGGCGGGTCTCGGACCACGCGTTCACGGCCGCGATTTGTTCTGCTCGAAGCGTTGGCAAATGGATCTCGGACCACACTACCGGTTGCCATTGTGGAACCCGATCGAGAGTTCCGTACGCATTCCCATCGAGAATACTGCGAATAGCCGGATAGTGTATGGGATTCGCTCGCCATGAATTCGTTCGCTCGTCCCATTTCCAAATGCTATCACCGAAGATGCGTGTCACGGCTTGCGACGTCCACCGATCCAGCATGAGCGTACCGTCACTAAAGTCAAGGAATGCTTGATTGAGGATCTTCGTACGCTTTGGTGGTTGTTCGTTCAAGCTTCGGCTTTGGCGCTTCGAACGCAGTGGGAAGGAAATGGCAGAGAGGGCCTAAGTGTATTGTAGTTGATCCGTCTGTGCCAAGTCTCGTTGGTTGCTGCGACTCGTACTCGCGTCCAATCACGAACAACGATATTGCTAGCCCATCCGTTCGGGGCTTGCCCCCGACGGATGCGTTTTGGTGTACTACAATTGGGCGTCCCAGCTCCCGTTCCCCTCGGCGTTGCCCGCCAAAGGCGG
>JAYTVM010000051.1:0-8342 GCA_043743995.1 Pirellula sp.
TGAAAGACTCCAATCCATCACGACTTTCAAAAACCACTTGCCATATCTCGACGCGGCTTAACGACTTAGAGCCGGGCGCTTCGGTGCAACGGCCTGTAAATTCCTCGCGTGCGCGCGAGTGCAGTTTTGGGAATGTGTCGTGGACATCCCAAGTGCTTGTTTCGGAAGTGTTCGGGGCAAGTGCAACCATAGATGTACATTGTACGACGGCCAGAGTTCGTACCGCTACGGTGCTAAGCAACATTCCCAAGAAGTTTTTTCTTTTAGGTGCCGTGAGCCTGGAGAATGCTTGGCCGCAGCCAAGCACCTTAAGAAGCATCTTAAAGAAGAAAGAACACGCGCGAGCTACTTTGGGTCGGAATCAGTTGGTTTTTCATTGGTGGAATCACTCGCTGACGCTTCGCCTTCCGGCGTTGTTGGTGGTAAGTCTGCGGGATGCGTTAGCTTGTGGATTTGTTGAAGCTTGCGAATTGAGACTTGCGTATAGATTTGTGTAGTTCGCAAGTCCGCGTGGCCTAGCATCGCTTGGATGTACCGAATGTCTGCGCCGTTCTCGAGCATCAGCGTTGCCATCGTGTGGCGGAACATGTGGCAGGAACCTTTCTTGCCAATCTCGGCGGATTCAACATAGCGCCGAACGTATTCGGTGAGGCTGTCGGGTTCTAGTTGCTGGCCAAGAGTTGAGAGGAAGAGCGTTTGTTCGTTGGGGTCGACGACTAGCTTGGGACGTCCTTCCTCAAGGTAGCGTTCAATCCAATCGAGGGCTCTTTGGCCAATCGGTACGACTCGGTCTTTCTTCCCCTTGCCTTGAGTAATCATGAGGGTTTTGCGGTCCCGGTCGAAACTGTAGAGTTTCATTTCGGCCAATTCTCTTCGCCGAATCCCGCATGAGTACAAGAGCTCGAGCATGGCTCTATCGCGCAGACCGCATGCGTCGTTGACGTTTGGTTGGTCAATGACCTTATCGGCTTCCGCTGCGCTGAGAATCGCTTTGGGCAATCGGTGGCCGAGTTTGGGTAATTCCAGTTCAGACGCCGGATTGAACAGGATATGGTTGTGCTTGGCGAGCCAACTAAAAAAACTTCTCAAGTGCGAGAGGTGCTTGTGTTGGCTGGGGAAAGACATCGGCTTGCCTTTGGCATCCCGATGGTTGTAGAGATATCGTTGGTAGCGTTCGACGAGTGCTTTGACGACATCGCCGGGTTTGGTTGCGCCTCGTTCGATGCACCATAACGCGAACCATCGAATGTACTTGGCTCGTTGGCCAATCGTTGCCAGTGCGAAGTTTTTCACTTCCAGGGCCGCTATGTGAGCGTTTAAGAGACTTTGCCAGCCGAATCGGTCATTGACGCTGTCGAGTGGTTGCGCGGTTTTACGGTGGCCTTTGCGTGCCATGAGAATTCTCCTTCGTCGAATAGTTTTCAGTTGCTAGTTATCAGTTTTCAGTGAGTGCCAATGCAAACGGCTTCTTGAATCCTTGCGGAACCAGAAGCCGTTTTTGTTTCGTGGCCATCAACTACGATGACTACGCTTATGATTTGTCAGCTTCGACGAGCGAAGCCGCTTACTCTTGTTTACGTTTCGTTGCTCATTTCATTTCCACCTTGTGTTTTGGTTGGGATTGTGGCCGTTAGCTCGGTGGTTGACGCTGTGTTTTCAGTGTGTTCTTGGGGTGATGAACTTCGTTCGTCCTGTGCTGAACAAGTTTCATCCTTGGTTATTGGTCGCTCAACCTGTGATGAATCAATCGTAGACTGTGACGAACCACCATTCGGGTGTGTTGAGTCGATCGTAGTTATAGGTTCAATCGGTTTGAGTTTGGCAGGGTCGAGCAGTCCGCAGAGGGTTGGTTGACCTTCCCGGCCACGGCCATCGTAAAGAAGTTCGTACTCGCACATGCGCGAGCCCGCGCGATGAACGATGATGTATTCCATATCAATGATCCGTTCGAGGTGCCGTTTAATCGCCGTTTGGCTCCAGCCCAACGCTTCGCGTAGAACTCGGCGAGTGAAACGGAATTCATGTTGATCGACGACCAGTTCTTCGCACTGGCCGCGCACCCATTCGTATAACGCTCGTAATAGCCGCCGTGTTTGTGGCGGAAGGTCGTCTATGGATTTTCCCAAGACTGCCTCCGCAAGCGTGTTGGCTACCGCGATATCTCGCGGAATGACTTCGATGTATTCAATCGTCTTGCCGCCAACATCCATCGAATGAACGGGCCTTTGGTATTGGTGCAGTAACGCTACCGATTCAATCAGCGTGAGATATTTCGTGTGGTCGCGGCGACGCCGCGTTTGATCATCGCTAAAGTCCAGTTGCTCAGCGTATTCATTGACGACGTGAAGCGGTCTTAGGAGACGATGCGCATTTTGATGAACGGCAATGACCGTTGCGCGGTTCTGTGTGGCTCGGAGTCCTTCTTTGGTTTTCGATAATCGTTGTTGCGAATGAATGGCCCGCGTTTGTTTGCGATCTTCATCGACGGTGAGAACCAAGCAACGATTTAGTAACTCTTCATCGACATCGATTGCAGTTGTCGTTAGGAAGATCATCACCGGGCCTTCGACATGGTATTCCTGCGTTTCCATGCGACCGGTGCCAGGATTTTTGCCGGTACTGGCTATGGTGAGTTGGCCTTCGCTTTGCAAGAGTTTTAAAGCGTAGGACGCTTGCCGAATCCCTTCTTCTTCGGCGATCGCAAGCACCTTGTGTTTTAGGTCCATGCCGCCCATGTAGAACAAGCTTTGGCCAGTCATTGCCGAATAACTGATTTGCTCCTCGCCTGGCATGAACCGAAGTATGGCTTCCATGAGCGAGCTTTTTCCCGCTGCCGAAGACGACTGAACCATGATGGCTAGCGGTCGATCTAACTTGCGGCTGGTGGCTGCCAGGTAGCCAACGAGTTTGTTGGTGCGCTCGCCAACAACGCCGCATGCGTCGAAGTCGTTCAAGATGCGGTCGAGTAGGTCCGGACTTTTGAGTAAATCGAGGGCTTTCTTTTTGTCGGGTTCGCTGATTTCTACTTTCTTGGCTTCGACGTTAGCCAATGCGAACGAGTCTTGGAGCTCTTCGAGTTTGAGTAAAACTTTGCCGAGGTCGCGTTTGATGATTTCTTCTTCAAGTGCTAATTCTCTGGACGCTTCTTTGATGAATGCGTTGCGACCACGGGCTGCGTAGATGTCGAGCGTGTCGACGAAGAACGCTTCGCCCTTGCGGGCTAGTACGTTGACTTTCATGGAGTCGAAACCGTTGGTGTTCTTGGCTAGCCCGCGAATTCGGTAACTGCGGTTGCCGAGTTCGATAATGATTTCGTTGTCTTTTATTTCGGCAGTTACCGACGACGGCACCTTAACCGGAACCGTGGGTTGGGTTGGTGCAATCGGTGTTACCGCTTCCAGCGTTTTAGCACCTAAAAGAAGAAGTTTATTTGGTTCGTCTACGATGCTTTGGGTTGGAACCGTAATGGGCAAGCTTGCTGGCAACGCTTTCGCAATTTCTTCTTTAGGTGCTGGCTGTTGTGATTCACTCGCTAACGCTTCGGGTTGTGATGCGACTAGCTTTGGTATGTGGCGTTTGGTTACGTCAATGTTTTGTGGCATCAACCATTCTGCATTGCGCATCAGCATTGAGAGGGAGCCATGAGCGGTTCCGTTACCGTCTTTGACTTTCATCGCGAATTCGTTGGCGTCTTTTGTTTTCTCAGGGAAGATCACTCGCATGCACTTGATACCTTGCGCCATGAGGCGTTCGGCTAATTGCAGCGCTAACGGGTTACTCTTTTCGTCGTTGTCCCATGCGATCCAGCAGACTTCGACACCGCTCTTGATGAACGCTTGGAAGAGTTCTTCGGTAAAGCCTTGGTTGCCATACGAGCAAGTGACGTTGCGGAATCCTGCGATCCAGAACGTTAACGCATCGATAATTGATTCGCACAGAATGATTTCTTTGGAACATGTGAACGCTTCTGCGTTCCATACGCCAACGTGCGGACCCGACAAGTACCAATGACGTTGGTTTTCCGGAGCTCGAGTGTAACGACGGCCATAGATTTCACCGACTTTGTTTTCACTCAACAGAACAGGGAACGTGATGCAGCCGCGCAAGGCTTCATGGCCGGTCGCTTCTTTCATCACGCCGAGCGCTTCGAGCCTGGCTCGTTGCTCTTTTCCTGCTTTGACTTGCTTGCTGGGAATCCGACGGCCTAAGCTACGGTCGCTAACGCCGATCTTGAATTTGGTAATCGCTTCGGCATTGTCGAGCCCTCGCGATGCAAGGTATTCCATAGCCGCTTTGTTTTCTTTGAGTTGGCTATGGTAGAACTCGGCCACTTGGAACAGTAGTTCATGATCTTCGGCCGTTGATGTGGTTGGGTTCTGCAGTCTGCGCACGTATGCGGCTTTGGTGCCGTTGCCTGCGATCCGGCCAACCGCGTTGGCTTTGAAGAGCTCGACCGACGCAACGAACGAAACTTTTTCGGCTTTCATAACCCATCGGAAACAGTCGCCACCGATTCCACATGCGCCTTTGCATTGCCATACGCCTTTGGCTCGGTTGACGAATAGGCTTGGTGTTTCATCATCATGCAATGGGCAACAGCCAATGCATTCGTTGGGTGTTGGTCGCTCTTTGAGCTTGGTTCCGTAACTCTCAATGAGGGTCACGATATCGGTGTTGCGTCGGATTTCGTCGAGCTCTTCTTCACTGAAACGGGCCATGATCGGTTTCCTTCAAAAATTCTGAAAAAACTTTCTTGCTGAAACGGCGTTCCGTTTATATTGGCTAAGCGTATATTGGTCAAGCGAATATTTTTAAGAATGTCTTTAGCCATGGAATTGCACGGTCTAAAATTGGGTGAGTCCATTCAGTCACTCGGATTTCATTCAATACCAGCCATGACCAAGTCCATAGAACCCATATCGTCCGACGTAACGGTCAAAGAGATCGCCGAACGAATCGTTCGACTTCGAAAACAAAGAGGAATAACCCAAGTGCAATTGGCTGAAGCTCTCGGACTTAGGCAATCAATGGTCTCCCGACTCGAGAAGGGCGACTATCGATTGAATGGGGAAGCAATCATCACGATTGCCAAACTCTATAAAGTATCCGCCGATGAAATCCTCGGACTAAAGTCGCACCAACCGGATCAGACGAACATAAGCCGCCGATGGCTCAAGCGGCTTGTGAAGATCGAGAGACTTCCTAAACGTGATCAAGACGGGTTGATCCAAACAGTCGATCGATACCTAAAAGCCTCCGACGCTCTCTAGTTCGAAACGGCTTTTGTTGCTTGGCCCGATCCGCGTTCGGGCTTTCCGATGATTGAGTCTCAATGCGCTCCGCTATCGCTGCGCCAAGTGTGAAGACTCAATCATCTCCAAGCCCTGCCGCTACCACCTAGGCAAGTTTGAATGTTATTCCTTCCGGGTCGGTCAAGGTTTTCTTGAATCGATTCCGGCTTTGGCTGGCTTACACGCAAGGCTCATCCCGTTGGTTAGCAAGGCCATCTCGATTTGGACGATGAGCGAATCCATCAGCGAGACTCGTCTATCAACAGGGCTCGCATGTGGCTTTTCTTGAAGCGAACAACTGGCTTTGGTGAGTCATTTAGCAAGTCACAATCGGCTGTCGCTGGTTTGCGGCTGCTCTGGCCAAGGTTCCCCGCTACGTCCCGCGCAACTCTCTCATTCGCAGTGCCTCATTCGTTCGCAGCTTGGACTTCGCTTGCGTGGTTGATGATTTGCAACGTTACTTCCTGCCGGTTATTTTGTTGGGCTTCTTGCATGGGACTGCGCTTTTGATGTACTGCGAAAACGCAGAACATCAACGCTTGCCCATGCCTTGCGATCAACTTCGAATGCCATTGGGGAACAACGCTTCGAGCTTTGGAATCATTGACGATTGGTACTTGCTCGAAGCCATCTTGCTTGCGCCGATTCTCAACATCACTGGCCAAGGTTTTGTGCCTGGCTGGCTAGTCATTGGGCAATGATTCGGTATGCGGTTTGGCTTTAGAAAGATAGATGGCGTGGAAGCAGCTATCCTACCGGAGATTCTGAACCGTGATCTGCGGGCGGAACTGCGCTTAGATGCGATGCGTGGTATCGCCGATGCGATACCGCATCCCATCACGCTCCGCCGCCGCCTTGCAACAGGGCTGGCCCATCCCGCTCGGGCCTTTGGGGGCCCGAGCTACGGCCCTCTTTAATCGGAATTCGGGATCGTCCCTCATCGGCCTTGTTCGGGCGTCCTGCCCTGGCTGCGGCTGCGCACGGTCTTCCGGCATCCATGCCTACAGACACACGGGGATGAATCGCGATGATGAAGTAGGCATCCATTGGATTCGTCGTTAGTTTGCCATGGTATTCGCTTCGATCGCGATGCCTTTCACTTCGATCATCATCACTCATCATCCGCGTTCGTGCTCCGCCTACGCGGGCCGGGACTCGCTAATCGCTCGGTCTGATCGCCATCGGCTTCGCTAGAACGCTGACTGGTCAATCGAATAATCGGTTCGGTGGTTGATTGAGATGGAGAGAGCGTTTGTTGTGTCCGCTCTCGTGCCGATGACGATCAGACTGGCATCCATGCCATCCCGGCCTTACAAACGGCGGCATCCATGACCGCCGTTTGCACTTCTTTCGTTGCGGACAGACCAGCGGGACGGTTCGTGTTTTGCAACGGGCAACGCTTCGAACACGCATTGGTTGGACACTTGGTTTGACGATTCTGGACGGGCAATTTCCGCGATGGAGCGAGACATGCGGCGGCGATTGGAGGTATCGATTCGTTGGAAGCATAAATTCGCCGCCTGTTCACTGCGCAAGTTGGTCTAACTTGTTTCGAGACGTGAAGAGCGTCGGTTAGTCATGTGTGTAGCAGACCAGTCGTGCATCCACCGAGATAAACTCGGTGGAGTGCAATGCAAAATTGATGGTCCAACAAACTTTATTTGGTGATGAAGCCTGGACCGACTGAACCGTAACGCGGTTGGGATTGGAAAGTGCACTTCGTCCACAAGGGCGGCCCCGAAAACCTGAAAACGGTTCCTGGCACGTTCCTGGCACCTTTTCCTTTTTTTCCGGCTTCGCTACATCGCTGACTTGTCCATCGGTACAGAGGCTCGGTGGTTGATTGGGATGGACAGAGCGATGGTTGTGTCCGCTTTCGTGCCGATGCCAACCAAACTGGCATCCATGCCACCCCGGCGGTCAATGCTCGGCGTCCATGCACTCGCTCTGGCAGTTCTTTACAGCAATGACAGACCAGCGGCCAAGTTGGCGTTTTGAAGCGGGCAGTGCTTCGAACATGCATTGATTGGACATTTGGTTTGACGATTCTGTACGGGCAATTCCCGCTAACGAGCGAGACATGCGGCGGCGATTGGAGGTGTCGATTCGTTGGAAGCATAAATCCGCCGCCTGATCTAACCGGAAGCCATCTGACTCAATCGAGCCACGCGAGCACATTGTGCAATTCATGCTCGAAAACCGAAAACCAAGTTTGACCCCAACGAAGCGCCCCCAAGTTTGACCCCAACGAAGCGCCCCCTAAGTTTCTGCGGCCTCCTCCGGCGACAATCGATTGCAAGAAGGTGAAAAGTAGAGTTTCTCTCCTGTAACTAAGTCGACATCGAAATGCCCATGGGCGAAAATTGTTATGATCCGAACAGAGGAACTCTCGACCTCCGGTGAAATTCGCAATGGCAGTGATTTGAGCTTTTGCAGCGTTTCGTTCTGCATTGAAGTTAGTCCGTCACTTGTTCCATTCGCCACCACCATGGCAAACAGATGACCCGAACACAAATGCAACTTTGCATTCCAGACAAAATAGTTAATTTCGGGGAACGCTTTTGTTAATTTGAATTCTTCATCAACCATTATGGTAAACCTGAGCCCGAACAATTCAAAACATAGATAGCTTTCAATGCGTCCGCTAAACGGTGCTTTCCCGCCGTTTCAGCCGCCGTTATCTCGGATTTAAGTAATTGACACTGAAGCGTTTTGTTCTTAAATTTAGTCTGAGCCGCTGCCCATATTCTTGCTGCGGAAACCTCTGGACTAAGAACTAGTACATAAGGTGTCGTTACTTTCGGAGGAGCTTTCCACCAATTCCAGGGCCAACATCCCCAACCGCTCCAACCTTCTGACTGTAAGCCTAGCGGATCGAGATTGTTCAACGGAGCACCCTCGACAAACTCATAAAGATCCCACTTGCTTCCATCGAAGCCGATAGGGTCTCTGGTGAAAGACTCCAATCCATCACGACTTTCAAAAACCACTTGCCATATCTCGACGCGGCTTAACGACTTAGAGCCGGGCGCTTCGGTGCAACGGCCTGTA
>JAYTVM010000052.1:0-2534 GCA_043743995.1 Pirellula sp.
TTGGCCCGCCCCCGGGGGGCAAAGCCGAGGGGATCGGGTCGATTCGCGAGTGCGGGCCGTTAGTACACCCGAACAAGGTTGGTGGGGGACAAGCCCCCGACCAACCTGAAAGGCCAGGACCAACCTGAAAGGCCAGATCGCAAAACGGAACAAAACTCGCATAAACGCATTTTTCGCAAACTGATATTTTTTATTCGCTTCATGAGCTCCCACTCAGGTACCCGGGTGTATACAGAATCGGTCGAGCGAGGGTGTGGTAAAGCCCCCAGGCTATGCAGCACAATCCGCCAACTGGGCCAGCAATCGCAGCCGCCAGCTTGAGCACCATTGCACGGACGTTGCCTTGAAAAAGTACCCCATTGTTAAATTGATCTACGACGTGCCCGGCCCACCATAATCCCAGGATTACCGAAACGATTCCCAGAACAATCAAGGTTAAACCCTTCACCGATCCCAATCGCTGGCCGTCACTGTCGGGTCTGAATTTTGCTGAGAACATCAGTCGAAACATCTGGTTCATTTGAAGCTGTCCAACCGGGCCTTCTAGACAGCGACCATCTTCGAGCAAGAGTAGCAAACGGACTTGGACCGACTTTGCGTCTTTAGGTACCTTGGTATAGGTTCTGGCCCCAACGAGTTCCCCCCACGGCAAATCGTATTTGCGTTCCAAGGTGCTTGCGATCACCCCGGCCTCATCCAAGACGGCGACGCAAATCCATCGCGCGCGAATCCAAATTGCAACAATGGCACAAATGCATGCAATCGTGACGCCGAAAAGCAGCAACATAACGCTATCTACATTGCGCCCAGCTCTGTCTCCAAACAAAGTAACCGAGCCTGCCAGGACAACGAATCCCAACACGGTGATAGCTATGAACGAACCACGCACAGCGCGTTTTCGGTCGATCGTGACGATCGGATCCGCAATCGACAGCGGGTCGAATACGCGTTCCATTGAGTAGCCGTCCTGTTCGAATCCATCGGATGCGTCGGAATTCGTTGGGTGTGTTTCGATTGGTCTTGAATCCTTTATGCGTGAAGTTGTCAAAAAAAGTCATAAGGCGAGTGACTGCCGCGCGCCGAGCAACGATTTCCATTAAACGTATTCTAGGAAGATTGTTCCATTTTTCCTGTTGATACATCAGAAAAGTTAAAGAGGAACCAAATTTGAGATGAATAGAACCTTGCGAACGCTAGCAGAACAATTTCGAACTGTTCTGCTGTTCTTTTTAAGGTGAGACAGCCGACAGAACAGATGAGCCGAATCAGTTTCCTCACAGGTCAATCTGCCCATGCGAAACACCGCAACCAAATTTACCAGGCCTCGCAAAAATCGCGGGCGCCTCGTACTCCTGGCTGCCGCTTTGATCGGATCGGGACCGTCCCTAGCATCCAATGCACTTGCCCAGCAGTCTGTGGTTGGCGATCAACTCGTTGTTCGCCGTGGTCCAGGCAAGAGCGAGGGGACTTCGACACGAGAAGCCCGCGATGCCGCCATCCAGCGCATTCCATTCCAGCAACTGACGCCGGAAGCAGGTGCGCGACTAAAAACCGTGGTTACGAGTTCAAGTTATTTCCGAAGCATGCCTTCCGAAACGGTCGACTGCGACCCTGAGATGTTCTCGTTTTTGGTCCGGCATCCGGAAGTCATAGTGAATATCTGGGAAGTTATGGAAGTGACGAAAGTTTCGCTTCAACGAAATGGTTTGTACCAATTGCAGGGGAGCGACGGAGCGGGGACATCAAGCAAGATGGATCTCGTATTCGGCAATGAATCCATGCATATCTACTTTGCAAGCGGCTCGTACCAAGGAAGTCTATGGGCAAGAGAACTCAACGGGAAGTGCGTCGTCATTCTGCACAATCGTCCAGGGCCGCTCCCGAATGGGAAACAAGGTATCGTTGCGTCGATGGATGTCTTCATGAAACTTGACAATCTAGGCGCTGATCTGGTGGTCAAAACGCTCGGACCATTAATGGGTAAGACCGCAGATTACAACTTCACCGAGTGCGCTGCCTTCTTCTCGCAAATCTCGCAGACCGCAGAAAACAACCCCTACGGCATCCAACAGCTTGCCAAGCGACTGACGAAGATTGATCCAAGCATTCGCGATCAGTTCATTGCAACGACCAATTCGGTCGCTCAACGAAGTAGCATTTCGGCGTCTGGAAAGGCAGGAAATAAAACCATTTCCGAAAAATCGAAAGACCAGCAGCAGGTCCTGGTCCTTTCCGCCAAGCCCACTGCTCAGACGATGGACGTTTCCACTCGCCGCCAACCAGAAGTGTTCGTTCAGCCCTTGGAAGAGCGTGTCGATTCACCGACGATCTTGTTGATCAATAAAGTCGATGGGACAAAGCCCAAAACGCCCTGAGGCCTTTTGTGGCTGAGCGAGGCGCTCGCTCAGGTTTTGCAGCAACCCAACGAGCGAAGGGCCTCGCTCGTCCACAAGTGATAGGGGTAGGGAAGCCGGGTAGACCGGCTCCCCTCCCTCCAAACCGTACGGGCGGTTTTCCCGCATACGGCTATCCAG
>JAYTVM010000053.1:0-8324 GCA_043743995.1 Pirellula sp.
AGGCGAGCGGCAGACTGAAATCTACCTGCCTGTGATTCGAATGGGAGAGCGAGGCTCCTGCCGAGCTTGGCATGGGTTCGGCAGGAGCCTCTCCCTCCCGGTAAAAACCACTTTGCCGCTCGCCTAATTGCTCGAACCATCCTTAGCACTCAAAAGATAATCCGTCGTTGTTTTCGTATTCAAAATCGATGCCCAAGCGAGATTGCAACTTGGAGAATTCCCTAGCAAGGATATCCGTACTGCTGTGAACGTGTTCCGCTTCGGTAATAAATCGAATCTGTGGATCCGGGTAAACATCGTGTTTGATTAGTACACGTTCAAAGGATTCGAGCGGCGATCCATAGCAGATCAGCATCTTGTGTTCGTCGAACTGAATTTCCTGTTGTTTTCGAGGATTGAGAACCGCAAGGCCGGTGCAACCATCGTTCAGAAGCATTTCTTCGAAATCGTATAGAACACTTTTGAGCACTGGGACATCGATGTGTTCGCGATACAAATCTTCGTGTTCGTCGGAAGCGCCGCTGTGGCTGGTTTCCAAGACTAGGTCTACCTCGTTGCCGAGGCAATCTATCAGGTCCATGAACAGGTCGAACAGTCTTTCCTTAGAAGCGGCTGCCATGATGACGGGCACTTGTGTGTTCGTTTTCGGATCCGTGTAGGAATCGTGACGAAATCCTTGGCGAGGTATTACTTGTAGGTCGTAGGACGGGCGGATTGCGTCTGTCAAATCGAACGTGCCGTATCGGAACACGCCCATGTGCGCTTCGAGATCATCGCCGTCCAGCGAACGAAAGCTAGACGTCGGATTGGATCGTTGGCTAGACTCGGGCGCACTAGCTGGTTTGCCGGACTGGAATTTTGGAACATTGCCCATAGGAATAGCTGTTGCAGTTCTAGGGTAGAGGGATTGGTTGGCACAAAACGAAATTTTTTGTTCCCGCAAGTACCCTTGAGGAACAACCAAGATTAGGTCACCTCAACAACGAGCCCCTCAATTTCGAAATATTTACCTGCGTTTTCTTGGCGATACAATCGTTATGACCTGAATAGTCTCTGTACGAAGGTTCGAGGATTTCGCAAAATGGATTACTATGGGACGTAGAGACCAGCAATGAACCAACCAAAACATCTCATGACTAATCGATCAAACCTAGCCGTTTTTGCTTTCCTTTTGCCTATCCTGGCTAGTTTTACTGGCTGTACGCAGCAAACTCCGGCGGAGCAAGTTGCGGCGACAGACAAAGTACTGCGGGAGGTCGGAGTTACCCCATCCGGCAAGCCAACCGTCGAAACTGCGGTGGTTCCAGAGTCAAAGGAAACGTTGGCCCCGTCCGTCGTCCAACCATCGACTGCCCCGCCCGAAGGCCAGTTCATCGATCCAGCGACCGTTGACGTAATCGCCCCGAACAAGCCCTCTCCGGATCAAAAAACAATTGAGCAGAAACCGGCCCCGAAGCCTTTTCGTACGATCGATGACCCGAGTGGCAGGTGGATTGCGCCAGAGAATTTGCCGCGAGAAACATGGGAGGTTCAATACCTACGGAACGCACCGGTCGGTGTACTGCATCGAACCACTGTTGTTTCCAAAAAACTAGGCCCAAGTTATTTTAGCCACGAAGCTGATAGTCGCATGCGGGTCTCCTTGGAAGGGAAACCCTTCGAACAACGCATCCACGTTTCCACGATCGAAAGAGATAACGGTGAACTAGTCTCTATCAAAGGGTCTCTTGAAATAGGCATTAAAAAGCAGACGTTCGAAGGAAGTGTATTCCAAGGCACCTTGAAATTAAGTGGTGAGGAAGTTGGCGTACCCTATTCCATCACGATCGAATGGCGCAAGGAATACCGAGGACCGTTCGCTGTAGATCAGTCCATGCTCCGGAATCCTTTGAAACCCAGAGAATCGCGAACGCTCAAGTACTTCGATCCGATCCTCAGAAAAATCATCGACGGCAGACTGGACGCAGGCGACTTCATCATGACTCCTACCCTGCTGGGCGGTTCCAAAGAGCTTCTGGAAATTCGCAATACGGGAATGACATTGGAAAGTGATTCGGAATCGCTTTTGTGGGTTGATTCAAAAGGTGAGGCTTTCAAGTCTTACGTGCATGTCAATGACATACTTTCGTTTCGGACGGAGCCAATCGTTGCACAGATCGTTGGATCGATCTTGGACCTACGGGCTATCGAACCTGTTTTGATCCCGCTTGCCGGAGTAGAGCGACTGATAGAACCTTCTAAGGACCTTAAATCCATAGGCTATTCGGTTCGTCATCGGTCAGAAGATTTGTATAGCATGTTCACGGATCGAATTGGCCAGAGTATTCGCTCGGTGGATCCAAGAACAGTCTCGGTAACATTCTTCCAGAACGGCGGTTCTTGGGATCTGCAGTTCGATCTGCAGTTGGATAAAGCACTCGCCTCCAAAGTAGATGCTGGCACTTTGGCCGCTTCTGAATTTATTCCGTCCGAGTTGCCGTTGGTAAAAAAGCTTGCAAAAGCCTTGATCGCGGCCGACAAAACGCTGTCCCCTGAGAATGCCTCCAATAGCGCTAAAGCAAATGCTTGTCGCATGGAAATCCAACGGAGAATCCGACTCAAAGAATTCGACAAACAGATTGGATCGATTGCCAATTCGCTCAAGACCAAACAGGCAAATTGCATCGAGCATGCCCTGCTATTCGCGTCCGTTTGCCGCTCCTTAAACATCCCCACGCGGATCGCGATGGGAGTCAAATTCAATCGTTCCACAGAAAATCCCGCCATGAAGTTCCACGCATGGATCGAGATCCGCGACGGCGAACAATGGGTGCCAATGGATTCGTCCGACGACGCGGATCCGATCTCGATCGATCGATTTAAAATTCGAGATTCCAATTTCAACAATCCCAATCCGTACCTTGACCTTCTGGTTGTCTATCGGCAATTGCCAGAACTCAGCATTGAAGTTTTGCCTCGCTAACACAAAATCGCCAATCCACTCTGCATGGTCCATAAAAAACACCTTGGTATCGCAGTTGCGATCGTAGTCGTCGGCTTTTTCCTGCGTGTGGCCATTGCACTCTTATGGCAAAACTCCATCTCGGGCGAAACGCCATTCCGATTTGGCGATAGCGATTCCTATTGGATGATGGCGAGGAAGGTCGCCCAGGGCTTGCCGTATCAATACGGCAGTCCGGATTCGAGGATTTTCCGGGCTCCACTCTATCCACTTTTTCTTTCGCCATGCACGTGGGTCGACGGGACACGTGTGCGGCCCTCATGGGGTGCCGTAGTTTCGGCCAGGATTGCGGGCTGCACTATGGGTGCTCTTTGCATGGCCATTATCATTTTGCTTGGAAACAAACTGTTTCGAACGCAGGACCTAAATCAAGGCGTTGCGATTGGTCTTTGGGCGGGTTTGCTTGTGGGACTTTATCCGGGCGCTATCGGGATGAGTGTTTTCGTACTCAGTGAGTCGATTTTCTGTCCTCTCATGTTGCTCAGCTTGGGTTGTGTTTCATTTGCGATTCGAGCAAAGAACGAGACGCGTTGGGAAGTTGCTTGGAGCTGGATGCTTTCGTCAGGTGCCATTAGCGGAGCGGCGTGTTTGGCCAGACCGAGTTGGAGTCTTTGGCCAGCGGTGTTGTTTTCCTATTTGATTGTGCTGATGGTTCAAAACGGGTCTGGACGGCTTTTCAAGAATTCTTGGCGATGGCTTTTTGGCTGCGTTTTGTATTGCGTGGGGATTTGTCTGGTCATGAGCCCGTGGTGGGCGCGGAATTACTTAGAAACCGGCAAATTCGTTCCGACGACGCTGCAAGTAGGAGCCAGCCTTTACGACGGATGGCATGCGGGTGCGTCCGGGAGTAGCGATGAAGGAATGCGGTTCGTGAATGCTTTCATTGTGGAACAAAAAAACGAGGACCAGCGGGCGTTGCTTGCAGGAGGTACGTTGGAAAGCACTTTGGAATGGCGGGTGGATCAGCGAATGAAGAATGCTGCTATTACATGGGCGCGAGAAAACTCGTCTGACGCTGTAAGGCTCGGATTGGTAAAGTTCGTCAAGACGTGGTCACCGCTTCCCGTTGCCCGAGAACTTGGCAGCGACGCCGTGAGGTGGTTCGAAGCGATTGGCTACATAGCAATTATGGGTTTGGCTGCGATCGGGATGTGGCAATGCCGATCGCAACTTGGCGCATGGTTGTATGCGATGCCGTGTGTCTATTTCGCTCTGCTGCACCTATTTTTTATTGGGTCAGTGCGATATCGACAGCCGGCGGTCTTGGTCATCTGCGTACTTGGCGGCGTAGGATGTGCCACCATTGCGAGATGGGTTTTCTCCAAACCCGATAAGGTAAAACCGCGTGGCGGCTAATGGATACGGAACGAAGCTCGATGGATCGATAGCCTCAAACGATGTCACGGCCGAAAACAGCGCCCACTGAAACGAATGCTAACAACTCCGCGGAATCCATTCGCCGGAGTCGTGATCGCGTATGGGAGCATCGATTGGTATGGATTCTCCTGTTTGCGATTTTGGGGCTGTGGTGTTATTTCTCTTTCATAGGACGGGTGGACAGCAAGCTCACGAGCGAGATCGTCAAGCAGCTTCGCAAAGAGTTCCCTTCGCATTATGTTTCCATAGAGCGAGCACACTTTCAGCCAGGCAAGTCGATCACGATCGAAGGAGTTCGAATTGCTAAGCCCACCGATCAAGGACTGCGTGATGTGATTCGCTGTGGGCGAATTGTGTGCCTAGGACCGATAGAGATGATCGGTTTGGTGCAGGGACAGCTCCCTGTCCAAAAAGTGGAGGTCGATGGCGTTGAATTGTGTGTTTGGCCACTCAGTGATGGACGATTTAGCCTACAAGAAATATCGAATTCCAAGCCGATTAGCCCAAGCTTTCCATCGATCGATATTCGATCTGGGCTTATTCGTTTGGGAGGCGAAACCGGTAGAGTTGAGCAAGAGATCATTTTTCACGATTTGCGTGCGCATTCGGAGCTTGCACCACGCATGCTTGACGGGCGAATTATGCCGCTCACCGCCATGCTGAACGCGAGTGTTTCTAGCAGTTACTTCAACACCGCAACGATTCGAGCCGCAATCAGCGAGGACAAATCGTCATGGCGAGCCGAGGGAAACATAACGAAACTTGCCTACTCTCAACGCTTGGTAGGGCAATTACCATTAAGGTTGCAACAGTACTTAGTGCAAGCGACCGGATTTAGCGGCGAATTGAATGCTGTTTTTGCGGCTCGTTCGGAACAGGGGAAATTGACTTATGAAGCCAAGGCTGCGATCGCGGATGGTCGACTCCTGCATCCCCAGGTTCCGTACCCGCTGGAATCGATTTCCGGTGAGGTGTTCTGTACGAACGGACTCATGCAGCTTCGGAACGGTCGCGCAGCTAGCGGCCAAACATCGGTCGCTTTCGACTGCGACATGCAAGGTTTTGCGGTGGGATCGCCGATCACGGCCGCGATTACGGTTAGGGACTTATTGTTGGATCAACGGCTCTACGCTGCATTGCCCGCTTCCATTCAAGAGGCCTGGCAAAAACTTGGCGTGAGCGGCTTAGTGGACGCACAAGCTTCGTTGGCGTTCGACGGCAAGCGTTGGACCCCACATGTGACCGTTCGGGCCAAGAATGCGGGGGTCGAACCGGATTTCTTTCCCTATCCAATCCATAATATATATGGCGACTTTGTATATGATAGTGATTCCATCGTAGCTAAAACGCTTTCAGGTATCGCTGGTGGGCAAAGGATCAATGGGGCTCTAACCCTTTCTCGCGCACAGCCCCGATGGCTTATGGATTTAAAAATTGCTGCCGACGGGCCCATCGCAATCGACGAAAAACTTCTCAAAGCCCTTTCCCCTCGCGGTGCACCGGAAAGCAGTTTGCAAAAGTTTGTTTTGTCCTTGCACCCAACGGGCACAGTGCATCTTCGGCAAGGTCACTTTTTGCGGCTAGCCAACCAGCCGGACAGCATTTCTCGATCGCTGGAGCTTACATTCTCGGAGTGCGCGATCAAGTACGATGGCTTTCGATATCCGGTAGAAGACATTCATGGGGCAGCGACGTTGGACAACGAACGATTGCTTCTCAAAGGCTTTGTCGGACGCAACGACAGTGCGAGGATAAAGGGAGAGGGCGTCTGCCAATCTCGGAACTCCAATCTGGAATCACTTGAACTGTTTTTCAAATGTTACAACTTGAGTCTGGATGAGGAGCTTCAACATGCCTTACCGAAAAGCGTGCGTGGTTTGTGGGATCAATTGCAACCCAGCGGAGTGTTAGATGAAGTTGAAATGAAGGTCTCTCGCAGCCATTCGATGGATCCAATCGATTTGCGAGTAGAGATCACAGAGAAACGCGAGTCCGAGGCGCGGGCGGGCGGGGCCGTTTCTATACGACCAATATCCTTGCCGTATCAAATCAACGACGTCGCCTGCAATATTATCTATCAACCTGGTCATATTGATATTCAATCCTTGTCGGGAAAGCATGAAGCGAGCCGACTTCAGACCCAGGGACAATGTAGTTTGCATTCCGATGGAACTTGGGATGGTCTGTTGACTTGGTTGCCATTAACACGCCTGCATGTTGACCAAAGTCTCCTGTCGTGCTTACCAACCTATTTAAAAGATCCGCTGGTCAAACTCGATTTCCGAGGGCCGGTCAGCATCACTGGAACCACGCGAGTTTCCTCACCACCAACTCCCGCCGACTCCATTGTACGCAATTGGGATTTGGACCTTGAAATTGAAGATGGACGACTTGGCGGTGGTGGAATTGCCTCCGGCATACGAGGCTCACTCGCATTGGCTGGTTACAACACGGCATCCGGTCCGATGGCCTTCGGCACATTGGATATTGATGCGTTGGCAATCAAGGATATTGCAGTGACAGGATTGAAAGGCCCATTTGCATTCAATCGTCAAGAAGTCCTTTTCGGTCGCGATGCAGCGGCATGGCAAAAGAAGAACGATCTGCAGCCACCCAGCCGCCGATCGATGGATGGCTCGATTTTCACCGCCGGCTCGGTTGTCACCGCCGTTCATCAATTTCCGGTCCAGAGAAGGAATGACAATTCAGTTGCTCAGGCCTCTTACCGTGGCCCGGCACGGGAGGCTTTATCCAATCGAATCGATTCGCTCGCCCGAATATCGCCAGATCCACCAGCGAATCCAAATGCGATTCGCGCTCTGGAGGACGTCGTGCCCATGGATGTCGTCGAGTCGGATGTTCATGCTCGTACTCTGAGCGGAACGATGTACATTAGCGGTGTCGAGCCCCTGGACGGACAGCAGCGATCGAAATATCGACTACGGCTGGTTGAGGCCGACTTTCAAGGCTTCCTGGTGGACCTTGGTGAGACCAACACACAAGCCAAGGGCAGACTGTCTATTCAGTGCGACTTGAAAGGGGCGTTGACTAACACAGCATCGCTGGAAGGACAAGGCAGAGCTTGGCTTCGCGAAGCAAATTTGTACGAACTGCCTGCCATGATTCAGCTCTTTGGAGCGCTTCGAGTCAGTCCGGGGCAAGGTGCATTTGACTCAGCCGACATCCAGTTCGGCATCGATGGAGATAGGCTGCCCGTACATGAGTTGGTACTCGATGGCGATATCGTCTCGCTGCGAGGTTCAGGTTGGGTAAACCTACGCAGGGAGTTGCATTTGGATCTGTTTGCCAACGTGGGACGCCGCAGTTTGGTCGGCTCCATTTTTCGACCGCTTTCCAGCTCCAAAGCGGCAACACTCTGGCAAATCGAGGTCAACGGCTCCACGACCGATCCTCAAATTCGCCGTTTGCCTCTTATGAACTCATTGGAAAAACGTCGACACGAAAACTCGGTCGAACCGTAACAAGAGATGACCGGAGAGGGGCGATGCATCTGATAGTTTTCACATCGCCGGTCGCCTTAGAGATAGTCTCGATGAGATTTTCCGGCTATACTATTGCGGCAAATCTGAATCTTTGACTTCGGTAAATTCTATAATATGAATCAGTCTCAGGATCTGAAAAAGGTGAGCCCGCAACATCCGTCGGACGAGACGTTAAGCGGGCTTGCCAAAAATTCACTCACGCCCGATGACACCATTCTTGTCCAGCAGCATGTTTCGCGTTGCAAACGATGCCAATGCGTTATCGACGAGATCCGGATGGATGGCCCCGGAGCAAGCCATCAATCCAACCGATGCGGACATTCGCTCTGACCTTTATAGTTTGGGATGTACTGTAAGCGCCCATCATGACCGGGGTCAGATTTCGGCGGCGCGGGCTTGATTTGCGGGGTAGTTTTTGCTTGTGGCAACTTGGCCACTTTCCC
>JAYTVM010000054.1:0-32193 GCA_043743995.1 Pirellula sp.
AATCTGAAGAAAGTACCCATCACGCTCCGCGTGATGTTGCCTCAGGAACCAAAGGTTTTTGAACTGCGAAAATCACGCGGAGCGTGATTGGTACTATAAGATCACAGCCTCTCTGAGGCACGAAGGGCGTGGTGAATTGCTAGTTAGAGTCATTTGCCACACTTCGCACGCCCATCGCTAATCGCTTTGGGCGTGCCACACGGTGGACTGGCCTGGTAGTTTTCTGTCTGCCACTCGCCTTAGAGCTATGGAAAGAATCCTCCGAGTCAACTCGGGGGCATTGGCATGCCGTCAGCTTTTTGCCCAACGGCACTCACTTTGCAAATTTTGAGCCTCAATGCGCTAGCGTGAGGGCCGGATTTGCAAGTGATTACTAGCCGTGCAGCCCGCACGCTAGTTAGCGCGTTGCGGTTCAAAGTGAGTGCCATTTGGCTTAATGCCGAGGGAATTGACAATCTGTTCTACCCTCGAACGTCATAACACCAAATATCTCCTTGATCGCGAATGTACAGCCTGCCATTGGAAATCACCGGGTGCGTCCAAGCCTTGGCGTTTCCGTGGTCCGTCGTGCCCGGCGGCGTGAAGGTGCCCAGTGGCTTGTAACCTTCGGCTGAGGCTTCGATCATCGCGATTTCGTTCTTGTCGCTGTGCAAAACCAATCGACCGTCAGCAAAACATACCGAAGCTGAACCGATCCCGCGGTCTTGCCACTTAATGGCGCCCGTCAAATAGTCTACGCAGGACATCGTTGTGCCAATCGAGCCAAAGAGATTGCCGTCGATCAGGACACTTCCGCCCATACCGGCTGGCAACGACTTTGCAAAATAAATCTCTTTCGGTTCGCTTTTGGTTCCGGTCACTTGAACAAGCCCACCACCAACGCGACTCGCTGCGGAATAAACGTAGTTGCCTTTGACGACCGGAGTTGCGATGTTCGCTTGTGCATCCGAAGTCTTCGAATAACGCCATAGCAGTTCGCCCGTGTCTGCCTTTAGCCCAACGACTCCTTTTCCCAAGAACAAGACATACTGCTTGACGCCGTCGATGTTGGTGATCATCGGCGAGGAATAACTGGCAGCGTCTCCTTCCGCGATTGGGGACCTCCAAATGGGGACTCCAGTCGATTTGTTAAGAGCGACAACGGTGGCTGCCGTACCACCTGGCGAACAGATCAGTACATCTTCATCGATGAGAGGCGACTCGGTGTAAGCCCACATCCCGGCAACGCCGCCGAATTCAGTCTTGAGGTTCTTTGCCCATCTCTTTTCGCCATGTTTCGTGTCAAGGCAAATCAAGTCACCATCGGAGCTGAGTGCATAGACGGAATCACCGGAAACGGTCGGAGTGGCTCGTGCGCCTGGGTACTGCGGACCTTGGTTGGTACCGACTTTCCCAATCTCGGTCGACCAGATCTTATTTCCGTTGAACGTGGAGAGCGCAATGACCTCTTCTTTTTCATTCCCTTGATTGGAGATCACAAACAGCTGCTCGCCGACTACCGACGGAGTGGAGTAACCGCTACCGACATTCTTTGCTTGCCAAAGCAATTTCGGACCTCCGTCCGGCCACTTGGCCAACAAGCCCTTTTCGGGTGATTTTCCGTCTCGCTGTGCGCCTCTCCATTGTGGCCAATCCTCGGCGCTGGCGAAGTTTGAAAGGGTTACCAACGAAAGAAACGCTACGAAAAATTGCCTTTTTAAAATCCACCGCATAACCAACTCCTTAATGCTGTCAAAAACCCAAAGCGTAACTGAGCGAGGCCCTCGCTCAGACTGGAAACTCAACGAGCGAAGGGCCTCGCTCGTCCACAACTAACAACTGACAACCATCAACTGACCACTGATCACTGATCACTGAACACTGAACACTGAACACTGAACACTGAACACTTGTCACTTGTCACTTGTCACTTGTCACTTGTCACTTGTCACGTGTCACTTGTCACTTGTCCTTCGTACCTGGAAGCTTCTAAAAGCCACTGGATCGCTGTGGCCAGCGAAGCCGATGTGCCCCTTCCGGTTATCGAGTCCCTTGGGCGCACCCTCGATTTGGCTGCGGTCAAATTGATCGATGTCGACATCGAGGATCTTGGTGCCGTTCAATGTAACTTTGATCGTCTGGCCTTTGACTTCAATCTCTTCGTAGTTCCACTCGCCAACTGGGCGAAGATAACCATGCTTGGCTCCAACGCAATGGTACAAGGAGCCATGGTATTGAAACGGTTTTAATGGTGCGTTCGCGTGTTTCGCATTGTAACCGTCGCTATCGATGACTTGAATCTCGAGGCCATCGGATGAGGAATGACCGCCGACCGGTGTTCTCAAAGCGATGCCGTTATTTCCGGCAGGCGGCAGTTTGAATTCGAATCGGAGAACGAAGTTCTCATACTCGTCTTTGCTGAGCAAATCGCCACCCTTGCCTTGCTTGCAAACGATGGCTCCGTCTTTGACTTCATAGTTGTCAACCGCCCCGAGCCAGTTGCTAAGGTCCTTGCCATTGTTGAGTTCGACGAATCCAGCGGCGTCGCGAGATGCTAAAAACTTGTTAGCTTCCTCAGCTCCGATCTCGCGAATAAAGACATTGCGCCAACGAATTTCGCTGCCGTGCGTTTGAAGTTGGATCGGGCCCTTCGCGTAAGCAGGATCCCGCATGAAACCATTTGGTGTTTTCGGCGCTTCGCCATCTTTCTTGGGAGCGTCCTGTTTTCCGTAGGCTACATAGCCACTCTTCTGGTTCGCAAAGAAGTTTTCGAGGACAGCGTGGTCGACCACAGTCTCGCCATTGAAGACGACGGTTACTCGCTCTCCAATCATGGTCATTTTAAGCGAATTCCACTCGCCAAACGCCTTGTCCATCTTCTTCGATGGGTCTTTGCCTGGCGCTCCCTTGCGGTTGTTCCATAGGCCACCCGAACCCTTGTCTTGGCCAAGTCCACGCGGATCTCCCTCGGTCGCATCCCAAATCTGAACTTGCGGTATCCCACGCAGGTAGACGCCGCTATCCCCCTTTGGCAACGCCTTATATTCTAAGTGCAGTTCGAAATCACCGTAGTCCTTGTCGGTGGTCAGATAATGACCGTGACCATCGTTAACGAGTTCATGGTTTTCGACAGTCCAATGAGCCTTGAGGTGTTCGTTTGTCGGCTGGCCCTTCTTGTCGAGCAGTCCACCTTCGATGGACTCTTTCTTGTACTTGGCTTGTTCTTCGGGCGACATAGCCCAAAGATCACGCGGATCGCGAGTGGTCCATCCATACCAGCCGCTTAGGTCGGTGCCATTAAACAGAGCCGTGAAGCCTGACGGTGGCGACTGTTGGGCTTGCGCGGGAAGGCAGGGTAGACAAGCAATAAGTAATAGAAAATAGAAAATGGCAAAAGGAAAATGAGGTGGTAATCGGAAATGAGTGCATTCGTTGATTTTGCTCACAATGGTATTCAGCTTTCTCGATGTTATAAGTTAGGATCCATTTCAACCGGCGATCAAAAACCAAGCTCAATTATTCAAGTATTTTTTGTAGGCGTCTTCGATCTTGGCCGACTTAGCGTCCCCTTCATGAAACACGAAACGATGTTTTAGTTTCATGGTTTCGCCTGAACGAAGTGTGTGTGGGCCATTGGGGGATTTTGGATCGAGCGTCCCAAAGGGATTTGCAGTGAACAGTCCGTAAGTTCGAACATGCCAACTCGTGGGATGGCGAAAGCTCGAGGGGTGATTCAAGATGGCGACTCCGTGGATCGAATTGGCCACTGGACCTGAGTAGTCGCACCACTTGGCCCGTTGCCCCCATGCGGCCGCGTCGGTTACTCCTTCGCTGTTCACGATCGTACCCCCAAGTTTTGAATCGACAGCCATGGTGGTTGGTACGCGGATGCAAACTCCTGCATCCTTTTTGTCCCCAAAGGTCACATCCCCTTCGGTCGCGATAAATTCTTGATTGAAATCGATCAACCTGAGATTTCCGTCGACGCGAAATATCATCGTCAAAATCTCAGAGACGCTTTTCTTTCCGTCGGCAGTGAGGTAATCCAACTCGGACACGATGGTTGCGTGATCCGAGGTAGAAGTTATTTCTTTGAATCGACGATGGACCTGTTTTCCAAGTTTGGCCATCCTCGCGTTGTTTTCCTCAGAAGGCTTCTTACCCTTCTCGTAGGTACCCTTTTCTGTCCATGAATCGTAGCCGTCAATATCTTCATGGCCAAACCACAATCCACGATGGTGGTAGTGATCTTTGACCTCCCCCTCAACCTCCTTCATCGGAAAGTCGCGAGTCATTGCGATTCCGCTCGGTCCATTGATCGGCCAGAGGTAACTCTTGTTGGTCGCAGGGTCGTTGGTAACGTATTGAGCAAAGGGTTTTCCGCCAAACAGAACGGAAACGACGTTTCCATTCTGTTGGATCGAAAACCCAGGCTCATCGGCAAGGGCAAAATGACCTGCAGATGCAATCAAAGCCAGCACAACAATCAAACAAATGCGATGCCGAAAGGTCATGGCGGCAACTTTCTTAGAAAATTGACAATGGAAAATGAACAATGGACAACCTTGGCGGAAGGGAAATCGCGGGTTACCGATTGTAACCAATTCTTGTACCTCTTGTCGGGAATTGAAGGGCCTCGCTCAGCCACAAACTGATAAATTCACAGCCAAGAGGGAAATAGACCTCGTTGTCAATCGTCAATTGTCAATTGTCAATTGTCGATTTTCCATTGTCAATTCAGTTGCCTGTGTTACAAAATGCTCTGTCCAACTTAGGGATCGGTGTGTTCAAATCCTAGCTGGATGAAACACTTGGCGTCGGCCTACGATGCATACGATATACAGCCTCAGCAACATATTTATTGATCATTCATGAGTAACCTTGAAAATTGCGTCATCATCGGAAGCGGACCGGCTGGTTGGTCCGCAGCCATTTATGCGGCCCGAGCTAATCTTCGACCATTGCTCTTCGAAGGGGCGATGACCGAGGAAAACCGCGTGAACGGTCGCTACCCTATGGGCCAACTCGCCCAAACAACCGAGGTCGAGAACTACGCTGGCTTCCCCTCGGGCAAGCTCAAAGAATTCTTAGACTCCGCCATCGGTTCCGAACGCAAATACATGCTACCCCCTATCGAGGAGCATCCGCACGCAGTTACCGGTCCAGAACTGATGGAACTGATGCGACAGCAAGCGACCAACTTCGGCACCCGCGTTATTACCGACGATATCGTAAGCGTCGATTTTTCCGGCAAGCCACTAAAACTCAATTCGAGTGAGAACGGCTCGTTTGAAACGCACACAGTCATTCTGGCCACCGGCGCCAGTGCAAACTATTTGGGCCTGCCGAGCGAAGAAAAATTCAAAAACAAAGGTGTTAGCGCCTGCGCAGTATGCGACGGTGCTTTGCCTCGCTTTCGCAACAAGCCACTCGTCGTCGTCGGCGGCGGTGACTCGGCTATCGAAGAAGCGACCTACCTAAGCAAATACGCATCGAAGGTTTACTTGATCTTGAGACGCGGCGAAATGCGAGCTTCCAAAATCATGCAGGATCGAGCCTTAAAGAACACGAAAATCGAATTTGTCAAATTCTCCGTCGTGGACGAAGTCCTCGGTGACGCCGACGACTTGCGAGTTGGCGTTACCTCGGTCCGCACCAAACATGTCGAGACCGGCGAAACGAAAGTGCTCGAAGCCGCAGGCATGTTCCTGGCCATCGGTCATACACCCAATACCAAGTTTCTTAACGGGCAAGTCGAAAATCAAGCCAACGGATACGTCAAATGGATCCAGGCGAACCGCACCTTCACCAGCGTCGAGGGAGTCTTCGCAGCCGGTGACGTTTCCGACGATTACTACCGACAAGCCATCACTTCGGCTGGGACCGGTTGCATGGCCGCACTCGATGCCGAACGTTATCTCGCGAGCGCTGGAGTCCACTAGAGAGTGACAGCACAGGATCAGCCGATTGTTGTTCGCGGAGCGCGCGAACACAATCTCAAAAGCGTCGATCTCTCCTTACCTCGCAATCAACTCATTTGCTTTACCGGTGTCTCCGGTAGCGGCAAAAGCTCGTTGGCATTCGATACCCTCTATGCCGAAGGCCAACGCCGTTATCTAGAAAGCCTCTCAACCTACGCCCGTCAATTCGTTGGCCAGCTTCCGAAACCCGACGTCGACTTTCTATCGGGCCTCAGCCCATCGATCTCCATCAGCCAAAAGTCGACCGGTAACAACCCTCGCTCGACCGTGGGTACGATCACCGAACTCCATGACTTCCTGCGTGTCTTGTTTGCTCGCGTGGGAACCGGTTTTTGTCCAGAATGCAACTCCGAAATTGCTTCGCAAACACGCGATCAAATGGTCGAACGAATCCAGTCAATGGATCCGAAGACCCCTTTTCTATTCTTGGCACCGGTGGTTCGCGGCCAAAAAGGCGAGCATCGCGATCTGTTCGACGATCTGCGTCGTCATGGTTTCAACCGCGCTCGCGTCGATGGCCAAGTCTACTTGCTCAGCGCGCCACCGGACCTCGAACGCCAAATCAAACACAATATCGAACTGGTCGTCGATCGAATCACTATCGGCCAAACCTCGCGACAACGCATCGCCGAAGCGGTCGACAACGCCATGAAATTCGGCGAAGGCACCATGCTCTTGTCGCCATTGACCAATGCAACATCAGAAGAGCCAGCCATAGTATCGAAAAAAGCCAACCGAAAAAAGAAATTGGCGGGAGCTAGTGAACCAATTCCGGACATCGCGGTCGAGGCTACATCGACGTCCGTTAACAAAAGACTGGACACAAGCGATCCATCGCAAGATGTAGTCTTCTCCTCCACGTACGCTTGTGCCAAATGCGGCGTATCGTATCCGCCCCCTTCGCCTCAACTGCTCAGCTTCAATTCACCTCAGGGTGCATGCAAAAACTGCGATGGCCTCGGCGAAACATTCACCTTCACCGAAGAGCTCTTAGTCACCGATTCTAGCAAGTCTCTTAAGAATGGAGCCATTGACTTAATCGGCAAATCGACGGAGATGACCCGATGGCTCCGACGTTCGATCACCTACTTTGCGAACTACGTTGAGCACGTAAAAAAACTCGAACGCAATTATCTCTTAACCACCCCGTGGAAAAAACTAACACAAGAAGAAAAGAACTGGCTTCTATTGGGCTATCAGGGGCTCAAGGTTCAAGCCAAAGGTCGTGCGCTGCATGGTCAAGCCTTCACGGGAATCGTGCATGATCTCTTGGCAACCTACCGTGCTTCCAAAAATCCAATGGTTGTCAAGCAATACGAAAAGTACATGCAGACCAGCGTCTGCAGCGATTGCAACGGCACTCGACTCAATCCGCAAGCTCGCTCGGTTCGGCTTAAATCTCTTGCTCCGACATTCAAAGCGAATCCTTGGTTAGCCATCGGTGATTGCTCGCGATTGCCTCTCAATCAATGTGCTGAGTTCTTTGCCCATCTCGACTTGACCGATCGGCAAATTACCATTGGCGGCGAAGCCATCAAAGAAGTGCGTGCTCGATTGCAGTTCTTGCTCGACGTAGGACTTTCGTACCTTTCGTTGGAACGAACCGCTCCAACTCTGTCCGGGGGCGAGTCGCAGCGTATCCGATTGGCCAGCCAGATCGGTGCAGGCCTGGTGGGTGTTCTATACGTTCTCGATGAGCCATCGATTGGCTTGCACCCAAGAGACAACGCTCGCTTGCTCTCTTCCCTAGAGAGATTGCGAGATCTGGGAAACACACTCATTGTGGTCGAGCACGATGAAGACACCATGCGGGCAGCCGATACGATTGTCGATTTCGGGCCAGGGCCAGGTGTTCGCGGTGGCGAACTGCTAACCGCAGGCACGCTGGAAGAAATCGCAGCCAACCCAAAGAGTATCACCGGCGGCTTCCTCAATCGCACCCGTCAGATTCATCGGCCTGCGGAACGCCGCAAAGGAAATGGCAATGCGATCAAGGTTCGCGGTGCACGGCATAACAACCTAAAAAACATCGACGTCGAGATCCCACTCGGTTGCTTTGTGGCCGTCACGGGAGTCAGTGGCAGCGGAAAGAGCTCTCTGATCAGCGACATCCTATCGCCAGCCCTTCGGAATGCACTGCAACGTGCCGAGGACAAGCCGGGAGCGCACGATGCCATCGATGGAATCGAACACCTCGACAAGATTATTGATATCGACCAAAGCCCTATCGGCCGCACGCCGCGCAGCAACCCAGCTACCTACGTAAAACTGTTCGACAATATTCGCGATTTGTTCGCAGAACTCCCTGAATCCAAACGACGCGGGTTCACACCGGGCACTTTCAGTTTCAATACCGAACAGGGGCGTTGTTCGGCTTGCGAGGGCCACGGTGCCAACCGACTCGACATGGAGTTTTTAGCCGACCTATGGGTTCCCTGTGCGATCTGCGAAGGCAAACGCTACGCCCGACCAACCCTCCAGGTGGAATTCAAAGGCAAATCCATCGCCGACTGTTTGGACTTGGACGTTCAGCAGGCCCTCGAACACTTCTCCGCGTTTCCAAAAATCTACGAAAAGCTTCAAACCCTGCACGACGTTGGGCTCGACTATTTGAAGCTCGGTCAACCCTCACCCACGCTGTCGGGAGGCGAAGCACAGCGCATTAAACTATCGCGAGAATTGAGCCGTCGTGCGACCGGAAGAACGCTATACGTGTTGGACGAGCCGACGACGGGCCTCCATTTTTACGACATCGATTTGCTCTTAAAAGTGCTCCAAAGTCTCGTCGATCTCGGCAACACCGTCATCGTGATCGAACATAATCTGGACCTCATCCAAGCGGCTGACTGGGTCATCGACATGGGGCCCGAAGGAGGTGGAGGGGGTGGCGAGATCCTGTGCCAAGGCACTCCCGAGGCTATCGCCAAACAAAAGAAATCCTTCACCGGCATTGCTTTGAAAAAGTATTTTGAAACCCACGCGAAGTTGGACTCGAAAGCCAGGAGCAAACCCACCAAGACGCCAGCCAAGTCGACCAAGATTGTTTCGAAAAGCCTCGCTTTGCAAGACATTCAAGTTGTAGGTGCACAGCAACACAATTTGAAAAATATTGATCTCACGCTACCACGCAATCAAATGACGGTCTTTTGTGGCCAAAGCGGTAGCGGCAAAACGTCCATGGCCATGGATACGATTTATGCCGAAGGCCAACGACGGTTCGTCGAGAGCTTGAGCCCATACGTTCGGCAATTTGTCGGACAGATGCCAAAACCTATAGTGGAACGAGTGGACGGCCTGAGTCCCTCGGTCGCAATCGAACAACGCAATCTCTCTCACACACCTCGCAGTACGGTCGGAACCGTAACCGAAGTCTACGATTACTTTCGCGTCCTTTTCGCCCGCTTGGGGCAGATGCATTGCACACGTTGCGATCAGCCAGTCAGCACGCAAACCAGCGATCAGATCGTCGATCGATTGATGGAGCTGGCTACGCCTGCTGGTACGAAAGCATTGTTGTTGGCGCCCGTGACACCCCATGCAAATCAGACACCCGAGCAGTTCCTGGCCGACCTCCAACAAGACGGCTTCGTCCGAATCCGCATCAACGGGCGCACCCACGAAATCAATATGTTGCCATCGCTGCAAAAAAAGAGCCGCTACGAGTTGCAACTCGTCGTCGATCGCATCCGGTTGGATGGCAAGGACCGCAAACGTTTGAGCGATAGCGTCTCAACCGCATTGACCATGGGCAACGGTGTCATTCAACTGGCAATCGTAGATGACGAACGATCGGAAGTGCACTGGGAGACGCATACCTTTTCGTTGCAGTTGGCGTGCGCTCCGTGCGGACTATCTTTTCAATCGTTGACCCCACACAGTTTTTCGTTCAACACAGCTGTAGGCTGGTGTCCTAGTTGCAGCGGCCTTGGGACGCAAACCGGAACCGACCCAGCGGCCTCCGTCGATGAAAGTCGATCGCTCGAACAAGGGGCCATGTTGCTATGGCCAGACCTCGATAATCCGTTAGCTCGAGGCATGCTGCACGCATTCAGTCGCGAGTCGGGGATTCCGCTCAATCGTACTGTTTCGCAGTTAGCGGTCGGACAACGCTCGGTTTTGTTCCACGGTTTGCCCGACCGGGAGATAGTTGTCTTCCAGTCCGACGTTGTGTTCCATTCCGATATCGTAGCGGCGGCATCGTCCGCCCATCCAACGGACAGAACGGTGGCCATGACGTTTGTCTATCGAGGGGTATTTCCAGCGTTAGAGCTCGCTTCGAATTCGAATATCGGTTTGCGGATGAGGCTGTCTCGTTTTCTAGCGGAAGTGCCTTGTACGGCATGCGGTGGTGCTCGCGTTCGAGCTGAGGCTGCACACACACGATTCCGGTCGTTTACTATTGCGGACATCGGTCGCATGCCGATCGGCGAATTGCTGGCCGAGACGAAGACATGGACGTTGGAACGGCGAGAAAAGAAGATCGCGGGCGAACTGCATCGCGAGATCACTCAGCGTCTACAGTTCTTGGCGGATGTGGGTTTGGAGTATCTCACTCTCGATCGATCGGCCAACACATTGTCCGGTGGCGAAGCCCAGCGAATTCGATTGGCGAGCCAACTTGGTAGCGGACTGTGTGGCGTGCTTTACGTCTTGGACGAACCGACGATCGGTTTGCATCCCAGAGATAACGATCGACTTATTCGAGCCATGCACCGGTTGCGGGACCTTGGCAACACGCTGCTGGTCGTCGAACACGATCGGGATGTGATAGCCAGCAGCGACCAATTGTGCGACTTCGGGCCTGGATCTGGCCCGCTGGGTGGAACGGTGGTGGCTCAGGGTTCGCCGAAACAAATCGTGAAGCAAAAGGGATCGATCACCGGCCCTTTTATCAGTGGTGCCAAAACGATCGAAATACCGAGCCGCCGCCGCATCGCGATTCCCCCGGACGTTCCGGCGTCGTGCAGCGACTGGTCCACGTTGGTTGATCCGCCCAAAGGTTGGTTAACGATCCAAGGTGCCAGGACCAACACCCTTCGCAACATCAACGTCAGTATTCCGTTGGGGTGCTTTACCGCGGTGACAGGCCCAAGCGGCAGCGGCAAGAGCAGTCTGATCAACGGAATTCTCTATCCCGCCTTGGCCAGATCGCTTCACCGGGCCGACTTGCAAGCAGGCCCGCATGACAGCATCGAGGGTACGAAAAACATCAACAAGGTGTTGCGCGTCGATCAGTCACCGCTCGGCAATTCCCCTTCGAGCAACCCGGCGACTTACACAGGGGTGTTCGAGCACATTCGTCAGTTGTTTGCCAAGTTGCCAGAAGCCAAAATGCGAGGTCTGCATGCAGGGCACTTCAGTTTCAATGTCGCAGGTGGTCGTTGCGAAAAGTGCGAAGGCAATGGACAGATACGCATTCAAATGCATTTTTTGCCGGACGTATGGATCGAGTGCGATGCATGCCGTGGCCTTCGCTATTCCGAAGAGGTGCTAACCGTGAAGTACCGCGGCTATTCGATCAGCGATTTCCTCACCATGTCGATTGGTGAAGCCCGCGACGTGACCAGCGAGTTGCCGAAGATACATGGCATGCTGAAAACGCTTTGCGAAGTAGGCCTCGACTATCTGGCCCTTGGTCAAAGCGCCCCGACCCTTAGCGGGGGCGAAGCGCAGCGAGTGAAATTGGCAGCCGAACTTTGTCGCCCTGCCACTGGCGATACGTTGTATTTGTTAGACGAGCCGACGACAGGCTTGCACTTTGAGGACATTCGCAAATTGATGCAAGTGTTAAACGCTTTGGCGGACAACGGCAACAGTGTGGTGGTGATCGAGCACAATCTCGATGTGATCAAGTGCGCGGATTGGGTGATCGACATGGGACCCGAAGCAGGCAAGGATGGGGGCCAAGTCGTCTTTGCGGGCCCGGCAGAATCGCTGGTCGGTTATGCAAAGGACGTCCGTTATGCGATCCCTATTTCGAAAGGCACGACGAAGGGTGTGCGAAAGAAAACATCCAAGAAAACGCCAGCCAACGCATTAATGGTAGCCGAACCTAACATCGAGAAGCTGCGATCCTACACCGGCGAAGCCCTCAAGGCTGTGATGGAGTAATCTTGGAGTGGTAGAGTAGAGGGTTCACGACACGGGGTTTCGTGCATCGCCCTCAGTCACGCCGTAGCGACTTCGGCAACCGTTGAACTGGTCTATCGTGGGAAACGACTGCTGATGGAGATGTCAGCGTTTCCTGAACGAGCGCTGCGTGCCGCCGACCGACTTCGCGAACTTTCGCCCGACGCCGGACTCCTCAGCCATATGCCTTCGCTCGCTCAAAAGTCCCCGTCCGCGCCTCGTGCTTTTGCCGACAAGAGTAGGGCATCACTTTTTCAGCGACTAGTTGTACAGGAAGATTGTGTACAGGAAAATGATCCGCTAGTCCGTGTGCAAATTTTCCTGTACACGATGTTTCCGTACAAACCACCTGTAGAATCTACAATTCAAAGGTCGCGACGATGCCAATTCACTGTCAGATGGAGTTCACGCGTATCGGCTCGGACGACATGCGGGACATCGACTATGGAGTAATGAATCATGCGTTTCGAGTGCAGCGGGAAATCGGCTGCTTGTGTGACGAAGTTATTTATGAATCGCGATTGAAACGGTTGTTGTTAGAAGCTGGCTATGATGTCGAGACACAAGTGCCCGTCGTACTTTCCTTTCGTGAATTTGCGAAGCCGATGTATTTGGATCTGACGATAAACAAGTCGGTGATTTATGAGCTTAAAACGGTTGCGAAACTGGCTGCCAGTCACGGAATGCAACTGTTGGTCTATCTGTTTGTGACCAACGCCTCTCGCGGCAAACTTCTTAACTTCCGGCCTCAAAAACTGGAGACGCAGTTTGTCAACTCAACGATGGAGCATTTTGAGCGACGACGATTCAGGACGAATGGGTCGATCAGCGTTGCGGTCATTTTCGGAAACTGATTGAGCCAAGCCCGCTAAAGGCGATTCACTGGATCAACATTGCTCGGCATCAAGTCCGGCTTATGACAATCCGGAAGTAGGGGAAGTGCTGCCGGTCGTACAGAAAGATCGCGTACAGAAAAATGCGCCACGCGAGAATCTTCCTGTACACGATGTTTCTGTACAGATCAACAAAGGCGCAAGAGCTTTCGCCGTTCACGGCTTCCATTGCAACATGCACCAGTTGGCCGCCTTCAGGTGTGATCCAGTTACCAGCCAGCGCTTTCCGAGTTGTAACAAGTTACGAAGACTGCGGGAAACGGCCAGCCGAGTTGAGCCAAGCCCAGTCGACGACGCAACTTCCTGAGCATCCACGCATATTCCTAATTTTTGGGATTCAGCTATTGACCAAATTTAAGACAGTCGCTGACTCCTTGGATCGATCCTCATTCGAAACGAAGCGTAACACTGCCTCTGTCGTCGATTTGGCAGTTGATCGAAACATGCACGAAGCGTTTGACGATGTCGATATGCGTTAGGCTGTGCTGCGAAAGTCGAACGGTTCTGAAGCAGCTTGCGTTTCCTTGGGCGGCTGCGAGCGACAGTGGCAAGATCAATTGATCGGCTAAGTAGACGCCGACTGGGACTTGATTTTTGATGTAGGATCTCGCCGCCCGCAAAGCTTCTTTTGCAACTCGTTCCGATGGCCTGCCAACCTCGCCGATTGCGATGAGGACGTCCGTGACTGTGCTCGATACCAAATCGATGATCACCACGTTTCCTGGACCAGCCGGATCAGCCACTTCAAGGATACGAAACGACTCGCCTTGAACATTCGATTCAGGCCAGTTAGTCCCACGACGAATCACATCGATTTCTCGCTCGGCAATCGAACGTGGTAGCGACGAAACGATCGCCGTGACCTTTGATAAAATAGGGCCTTCGATTTGCATCAGTTCCAGTCCGCGAAGCGCGGTCGATGGCTGCACGTCTAATCGAATCCTGCCACCGCCAGCCGGAAAAAATCCATGCTTCTCCAAATGCGCAGTCACCTTCGGGCCAGTCTTGGCAAGCTGCGGCAAGTAGCTTCGATCTAAAAAATCAAACGGTGGGCAAAACGGATTATGAGTCCCACCATCGAGCGTGATGGTCGATGGCTTGTCCGTCGCACATAGCGCCGGCAAGATCGTTTGAGCGACCAACGACGTGCTGCCTGCCGTGCCGATCGCAAACGAATAGTCCCCCGCGCGAATCGACTTCGGGTGAAACTCGAGCGTTGACGAACCGAGCTCCGCACCGTTGACTTCCGCGTCACAGATTGAGGCGATCGCGTTGACCGAGGTCACGTGTTGTCGCTTTAGTCCACCGCTTTTGCGTCCGGCCCGAATCTTGGTGAGTCGAACCGGACGCCCAGTAATCGCCGACAACGCCAGCGATGAACGTAGGATCTGTCCACCTCCTTCGCCTTCCGATCCATCGATTTCAATCATCTGCTGCACTTCCGTCTTTAATAACAAACCGAGCCTTTAACCGAGCTACTTCGCTCGCCAATCCGGCTACCTTGACCGATTTCAAAACCTCATTGAAGTTCTTGTACGCATCGGGCGCTTCGTCCTTTGGATACTGTCGGCAATTGCTCAGAATATCATGCTGGTCCAATTCATGATCGATTGCCGCTTGATCCAGTGTCCTGTTAGCATGCTTTCGGCCCATGATCCGTCCTGCACCATGATTCACACTAAAGCAAGACTTCTCCGCTCCCGCATCGGCTACCATCACGACCGATCCATCGCGCGGATTTCCTGGTAACAAAATCGGATGTCCCGATTCGGCAAACGGAGTCTTCCGAAGCGCCGGGTGTCCACCAGGAAAGGCTCGCGTTGCACCCTTTCGATGTACCCACGAACGCTCGTTCCCGATCACTTCGGGTCTCGCAATGTTATGACTGATAAAGTACACCAAGCGACCATTGCATCCCGGTAATACCTCTTGAAACGCTTCCAGTACGAGCGCATTTATCAGCAAGTGATTCACGGTCGCAAAGTTCGCTCCCAAAGCCATGTCGTCCAAGTAGTTATTTGCTTCCTCCGTTCCCAGCGGTGCATAAACCATATCGCGATCGCCTCCAGGCAGCGGAATATTCCACTTCGCAAACATCGTTTGCAACGTCTTGAACTGACCAGCCGCCAAGTTATGACCAAACCCTCGCGATCCGCAATGTGATAAAAACGCAACGTGGTTGTCGCTCAGACCAAACGTCTCCGCCGTCGCCCGAGCTCGATCGCTATCGCCGATCTCAACGACTTCGCATTCTCCAAAGTGATTTCCACCACCATAAGAACCAAGCTGCGTCATCTTGTTCGCGAAATTTTGAAATTCATGTCGCTGAAGCAATTTTTCAAGTCGATTCGCCAGCGCATCACGCGTCCGATCATGCCCCAGGTGGAATGAATCTTCGCAACGTGTCGCCCACTCAGGCGGAATGCCCAACTGAGCGCAAACATCTTCGCTCGCACCTTCGACGACGACTTGTTGACCCAGCTTCGGATCAACGTGCCGCGATTGCTTGGCGCTACGCTGTCCACGTCCGGCACCCGTCGGTGTTCGATTGCAGATCGCGCTAATCAGCGCACGTCGCGTTTCACGACTCGTGATCGCATCGGCCGGGATGTCCAATTGTAGAAGGCTCATCGAGCACTTGATATCTACACCAACCGGTCCAGGATAGATGTGCGTCGGCGATACGAGCACCGAACCGACCGGAGCGCCGTAACCACAATGCGCATCAGGATTCAAAACCAATTGCGTCACGCCAGGCGCTTGCCGAGCGTTGAGCGCTTGCTTCAAGCACATCTCGTCAAACGTCTGCCAAATGGCTTCGGTCCCAATCACCGTAATCGGCGGGGTCGTCTCGGTCGGCAAGATCGCCGTCGCCTCGCCCGTCGCGATCATCGTGTATTTTCCATGCAGCATTTGAGCAACCTTCGGCACGTCATCCATCAAATTCGTCATGTTCAAAACCTTTCAAAGAAACAAGGACTGCACAAGGCCTGGCGCCATTCGCCCCGTACTCAGGGAGTGGGGTCGGTTGTGAGGGGCAGTCCACGAGGAAATCATAGCCAAACCACCTTCTCACGATTAGCTAAGCATTCCCCATGCCAAACAATGAAATATATCCATAAGCGGTTTCCAGTAAACATGTTACGAAAACAACAGTAATTTCCACCGCCATTTAGTTCCGAAAAATTTTATCCATCCATATCGTATGCTATCCTACAGGATATGAAGAAACCCATTGTCATACTCGGTCTTCTAGGCAGTACGCTCGACTCGGCACAACTTCGCGGCGATCGATGGAGCGGTTGGCGTCCGTCGGTCGCAATCTGCCAGCAAGAAGATTTTGTCGTTAGCCGTTTCGATCTTCTTCATCAGCCTGCCGACGAAGGCCTACTCGACCAAGTCCGTTTGGACATTGCGGCGGTTTCACCCGAGACGATGTTAGTGTCTCATCCCTTGCCTCTTCGTGACGCTTGGGATTTTGAAGAAGTTTATGCGGCCTTACATCGTTTCGCTAGCGACTATCCGTTCGACACCGATGCGAACGACTATTGGATTCACATCACCACCGGAACGCACGTCGCGCAGATCTGTTTGTTCTTGCTGACCGAGTCGCGGCACTTGCCCGGTATGTTGCTGCAATCGTCACCGCCTAAGCGAAAGGGTTCGCTTCCGATCGGTTACTGCCGCACGATCGATCTCGACCTTTCCCGCTACGACAAACTCGCCACGCGATTCAACGAAGAACATCAGGCCGCGACTTCGTTTTTGAAGCTAGGCATCGAGACCCGCAACGCTGGCTTCAACACGTTGATCGATCGCATCGAGCGAGTCAGTCTGGCAACCAAAACACCGATCCTGCTGGCTGGTCCAACCGGAGCCGGCAAATCACAGCTTGCCAGACGTATCTTCGAACTCAAACGACAACGACAACAAATCGCGGGACCGATGGTCGAAGTAAATTGCGCAACGCTGCGTGGCGATTCGGCCATGTCGACTTTGTTTGGTCATATCAAAGGAGCCTACACCGGAGCCACACATGCTCGCTCGGGTCTTTTGAAATCGGCAGACAACGGTCTGCTTTTTCTCGATGAGATCGGCGAACTCGGATTGGACGAGCAAGCGATGCTGCTGCGAGCGATCGAAGAAAAGATATTTCTCCCGGTCGGCTCCGACACACCAATTACCAGCGACTTTCAATTGATCGCCGGTTCGAATCGCGACCTTGGGAAGGAAGCCGCTCAAGGACGATTTCGCGATGACTTACTGGCTCGAATCAATCTATGGAGCTTCCGATTGCCGAGCCTAGCCGATCGTCGTGAGGACATCGAGCCCAACATTGACTACGAACTCAAGCAGTTCTCTGTAGTCGGTGGAAAGAAGATCACGATGAACAAGGAAGCCCATCATCGATTCATGCAATTCGCATTGCAACCGTCATCCACATGGACCGCCAACTTCCGCGACCTCAACGCTGCCATCACGCGGATGGCAACGCTCAGCCCGACCGGCCGAATCACGATCGAAGTCGTCGAGGAAGAAATCCAGCGGCTGAACGATTCCTGGTCTGATTCTTCGACCGGCCCAACCATCGCACGCCCTGGCGACGATCAAGAGATTCTTCTTCAATACTGCTCGCAGGAGCAGCTCGATCACTTGGACCGATTCGACCGCGTCCAACTAGCGGAAGTCCTCCGAGTCTGCCAATCGACCGCGACCCTCTCGCAAGCTGGCCGAGAACTGTTTGCCGCCTCGCGGCGAGCCAAACAAAATCCCAACGACGCCGACCGACTAGGAAAATACCTCAAGCGTTTCAGCATCGAATGGAATCGGTGAAGTTAGGTAGTAGTGTGACCAACGTTTGAAACGGGACCATTTTCATTGGCGAAACGGGGGCCACTTACTATCGGTCTACAAGCGGACTAAAAGGTTTCGAATCGATGCCGGATTGCATAAGGGCCTTTTCAATTAGCTGGATAGTTTTCTCAGGCTTGTAGTGGTCGTGTCTGGGAAGAACACCAGTGCCAAAGCTTGGGAGCCATCGGACGACCAACTCATCCCATTGCTTCTTCTCACGCTGCGAAAAGAACGGGTAGGAAAATACAAGTCTGAAATTTCCCTACCTCCATTTTCCTACCAAAAACTATGCTAGCAAGCGACAAGACAAGATTTGCTCCCAGCCAAGTCCGCAAACTTGATTCTTAGGCGAGTTGTTGCCATAATGACGGCATGGAAATTCAAGGTGTTGTACAAAACGGTGTGGTTGTAGTCGACGGCTCGATAGTGCTGCCAGAAGGTGCTCTCGTGACCGTGTTGGTGCGGACTGATCCCGTGATCCATGTCTCCACGAACGGGAAAAGGGGCGAGCTCCCTGTGTGCCGGACATCGGCGCCTGGAACGATGGACTTGACGAACGAAAAAATTCAGGAGATTCTCGATGACGAAGAGATCGAGTCGATAAAGCGAACGTGGAATGAATCTTCCTGATATCAACGTTTGGCTCGCACTCTATTTCGATTCGCACGTCCATCACGCTGCGGCAGTAACTTGGATGCAATCGGTCGGACCACACAACTGCGCGTTTTGTCGCGTGACGCAATTGGGGTTTCTTCGGGTTGCGACTAATCGGAAAGTGTATCCACTCGATGCGATTTCGATGATCGATGCTTGGCGCGTCTACGACGATTTTCTCGACAACGATCGTGTGGTCTTTGCAGACGAGCCAAAAGATATCGATGTTGCTTGGCGAGCCTTTACGCAACTTCGTTCGTTTTCGACGAACGTCTGGGCTGACGCATATCTGGCGGCTTTTGCGAAAACGGCGGACTTTGAATTGATCACGTTCGACAAGGGATTTAGTCAGTACAAGAATCTTAAACACACGATACTGTCGTGAACGGGATATAGGCTCGATCATTCTTCACCTCCAACGGATTCTTCGTCATCTTCATCCGCTTCCAAACCCGAGCTGGCTGCCGCGTCGGCACAGCGAAGCAGAGTTTTCAGCCAAGCGAGTTGCCACCAGCCATACTTTTTTTGCAGCCGAGCAAAACGCTGAATTGATTCGACGCGGATTGCATGGTGACTTTTGCTTCGCCCCGGTTAAACTTGGCTTCCTGCCATGCAAGCGGATCAAGGGAGCGGTTAGATGGACCACGATCTGCTAATTGCAAAACTCGCGTTCCTGCCTGGCAAGCAGGCCAGGGGACGGAACAAAAACGTATCCCTCGGGAATCCTTCATGGCGTTGGAGTATCGACTCCGGTTGAAATCATTCGGACAGGCGATGAGACTTCGTCTTTCAACAAAACGATCGCTCGCAATTTCGGCTTCTGCTCGGAGAGTGTTTCAAGCCAACCAGCTAGGTCTCTCCGAGCGCGAACACATGTAGCAGTCGCAGCCGCGTCTGCGTCCGTTGCGTCCTCGGCGATGATGCTGACACTTTGGTGTCCCAAAACTCCAGTATTCGTACTAGGGTCGACGATGTGACTGGAATATTCGTTTTTCGAAGCACCAACGCCGTCCGGAAAACGTTGCCAACGATCGCCTGAAGTTGCTATTCCACATTGACTGATTCGTGCGCGCAGGAGTTCTGCCCCGGCTTCGTTGGCGTCCGTAGCTGGAACATCAATCGCGATTGGCCAACCTTCGGTGTGGGGGGGCGATTGGCCAAACCTCATATTGCCCGACGCATTGACACCAAATCGTTCGATCTCCATTTCCAACAGTTTTTCCGCGATTCGATCGACTACGAACCCTTTGCCAATGGCTCCAAAGTCAAAACGGACACCAGGCGTTCGGAACCGAATGGCCTGATTGGGCGTATCGAATTCGATTATCCCCCAGCCACTTGCGCGTCGAGCTTCATCCCACTGAGCGGAAGTTGCTAGCAATCGTCGTCGTCGTAGTCTCGTGATTGCCCCTAGTGCGGCATCAAATGCACCGTTACTCCATCGATGCCATTGATCGCACCGTTGAACAACGTTCCAAAGCTCATTGGAAAGTTGTACCCAATTGCCATCATCGGCTTGTCGGCAAGCCACCATGGCTTGGCTAGCGGGATCGTAATCGCTCAGCACGCTGGTCCAATGATCTGCGATGCTGCGTGCTGCTCGGACGATTCGATCCTGGTCCGCCTGGTCGCTATACCAACGCAGGTTGATTTTGGAACCCATTGATGGGAACTCCGCCTCGAATCCCCGCGAGGCAGATGCACTGGCGATCAAAGTTCGCGTTCCGGACGCGACGAGGGTATTCAGACCCAAAGTCCAGCCCGCAAGCCGCTTGATACTAGCTCGGCGATTCGGTTCCATAGCCAACTAATTTTCCAAAAATGCTTGACGGGAGACAATCGGGTTTGGGACACTATTAGGAACAGCACGTCGGGTGAGGTCCTACATTGAACGGATCTCACTTCCATCGTAGAGCGATCTCCGGTTTTTCAAAGTCAGTATCCCGTATTCCGTTTGAGGTTCTTGGCAATGAATCGAAACTTTTCGGAACTAAATGGCATGAAGATGTGTCTCAACCACAGTCAATCCGGTATCGAAGAAGGGCTTGCCGAATTGGAACAAGACTTTCGCTCGTGGCTTGAGCATCCGCACCAGCGAGTGACTTGGAGCAAACTGATGGAGCATCTGGTGAGCTTTCGCTGGGTTCTCGATCAGCACTTCACACGCGTTGCAGGCGAAGGCTACTTAGAAAATGTAGCTTGCCAACGCCCTGGGCTCTATTCCGATCTTCGCGAGATTGAATGTTGGCAATGTCGCCTAATCGATCAATTGGACCTGACGATTCACCATGTTCAAAACTACGACCCACAGCGCGACGAGATCGCTGATATGGCCGAACAGTTTCAGCGGTTGCATCGAGAGATTCTCGAGGAGGAATGCCAGGAGCGGCAATTGGTGGAACGAGGATTGGCTTGACCGTTTTGTTTGTCCAAATCGAAGAGGTAAAAACGACGCTACCAACGATTGCGGCTGCGGAAGAACTCGCAGCCGCGCTGGTGCAGCGGAGGCTAGCAGCTTGTGTTCAAATCACAGGACCGATTCAGAGTTTTTATCGCTGGAAGGATTCGATAAACAAAGACCAGGAGTTTTCTCTTTGCTGCAAGACTTCATCCGGTCGGCTCTCGCAAATGATGGACTATTTGCAAGCCCATCATCCCTACGAACTGCCCGAGGTTCTCGTTTCGAGCGTGCAGGCAACTCCCGAATACGCCCGTTGGTTGCAGGAGCAAGTCGAGAGTCTGTCTCCAACTTAGATTGTCTAGAGACAACTATTTTCCCGCAGTCGCATTGCCTCAACGAAAGCGTTACCGTACATCATTCACGTCAGACTCAAAGCACTCCGCATCATCGCTAAGCGATGGCAACTGGCGAAGAGCTCGATCCAAATCAGCCAAAGTCTTTGGTCTTTCAATCGGAACAAGCTTTGCAACGGGAATCTCGCCTTCTGCGAGTTCGACGACAACTCGGTCACGCACGACGTGACGTACCAAGTTGGGCCAGTCAATTTTGCTCGATAAAAATTCGTGACTTTCCATTTCAATTCTCTTGGAAACAGTATATCCCATCTCAAACTTTTTAATACTATTGAGGACATACCAGGTGTCAGGAGTCATTGTTTGGTAGGTTGCGTATTTGGGGGCGTCCGCGTGGGCGCAATGTCGATTCCAGGTCAAGTCGACGGGCGGTTGATTCAACCCAGGTTTCGTTGCCAAAAGGGCTTCCACGCTTCAGACTCCAACGGACAGCAGCAATCTCTTTATCGGTCAGCAGTTCATTGACGCGTCTAATCCAGTTCGGAAGCCTGGGAAGCGGCCACGCCGAAAGCAATTCTGGGTCGTGTTCCGGTTGCGACACCCAGCCCTTGGTAAACATGCCCTTGCCCTGAAGTTCCGTAGTGCGCGTGAACTTTTGTTCTGTGACGCCTTTGGTTTTGAAACGACGCAAAATCTAATCCTCTAGATGTTATCTGCCTCGGTTGATGAATGCCGAGACATCGCGCCCAATGCCCATCACAGCGACAACCAGGATGTCGTTGGCATCAACCTCGTAGTGGATGATGTATGAAAATCGCTTTAGTCGGCAAGGCCGGAGTTTGTTGGCCGCTACGGAAAAGAGAAACGGATTGTCAACTATACGCCGTATCGCAGCCAAATACTCAACGATGAATTCGTCGCCCAAGCCAAGGCGTTTTTCATCGTACCAAAGCGACGCATCAATAAGATCATCTTCAACCTGAGGACGATACGTCAGATTCCACATTATCGACGGATCTCAATTCGCCGGATTAGTTCATCGTGAGAAATCGCCGTACTCGCGTTGGCGCGATGAGCTGCTATCCTTCGATCAAGTTCGGCCTGTTGCTCAGGGTTCGGGAGAAGGTCCACGTCATCCGGCAAAGTGTCCCAAATAGCGTGCACCACGCGCAGGCGATCACCAATAGGAAGCGTGGAAATGTCCGAAATTGTTTGGTCAATATTCATTGAGTAGACTCCTCGCTAAATGATAGCTTACGGCCTCGGAAAAGTCGAGTATTAGGGTATAGCAAGTAAAAGAGTGTTTGAAGCGGACGAACGCCTGGGATCAGCTAGCCCGAGCAAGAAACAAAATTCCAAATTAGGCCGGTCGATCGAGGGCTTAGCTGCATCCCCTTGTTCCATCTTGGTCCTTCGTCTCCATCAAGAAGCTGTTGGCGCTTCCGACAGATTCATCCACTACGAGTTCGGATCGAGTACGGTAGTTCGGATGATAGCAGACCCGACAAACAAATGCACGAATCCAAGTGGCCTACAGCGGTTCGTGTTTTGAAGCTGTACACGGACTCCACCTCAAGAATCTCGTTGAAGGCCTTTTTTGGAATCCCATCCTTCACACGGTGCTGGATATTTTTTTGCCACGCATTTTTTTGCCACCCGGTCTTATTGCAATGGCGCAACGAAGAGTGGCAGAAATATGACGGCAGAAAAATTGTGAACACAGTAAGTCCCAGATTCTTCGTTAAAAACGGATGGAACTTGTTTATATACCCGGTTAGGGTCAAACATCGCTCGATTCTTTCAAGATATCCACTGTTTGTCAATCAATTGTCCCTTGTTCGCAAATTTATATCCCCTGTTTGTCTGCCGCCCGCCAACAAGGGATATTTCTTTTATCCCCTGGCGATAGGTGATGTGGATACCCGAGAAGTGCCCCACAATCGTGGTTGGTTTAGAGTTTGTGCATTGAGACGATTTTATGGTTCGGGTAGTTGACTGGCTCTGGAGTTGAGATCGATGAGACGTTCCAGCAGCAAGATCGAACAGTTGATCGAGATTCACAACTCCAAAGGTAATAAGAAAAGGTAGCAAGAGCCAAAACGCTTCCATGCCTAAGCAGTTGGTGGAAGAACTTCATCAACGGGACGAAGCCAATGGAGTTCCTTCGGTTTGGTTACCGGATGCGATTGCGAGCAAGTATCCGAATGCGCCTCGGGAGTTAAAGTGGAAGTTCCTCTTTGCGTCTGCACGTTTTTCTAAGGATCCCAAGACAGACCCTTTCAGGGCACTTTGCTCGTCCTATCGTTATCCGGGGGTGCGCCGCTTCGCGGCGACCCCCGGCTACGCTCTGTAATCCCTATCGGGATAGGAGGAATCGCACACATTTCGACATTGGTTTGCTATCCACGCATTGAAAGACGGGCAACGAACAAGGAATTTGTTTTTGGACTGGATTGCGCGATCTCTCTTCCCTGAATGAGAAGTGGATTGGGTAAGCGAACAACACAATTTTGGGATCGTTGGATAGGACTTTGACGGGTGACTCAATGATCCATCGGAAGGAAACTAGGAATCTTTGACCCTTTCAGCGCCCTGAAAGATTCCTTGAACAATCGCTTTTTGGACGGCATCCCTACATCACTTGCCCTCCCGAGTCGTGATTCTTGCCCATGCGTCTTTGAGCGAGACAATCCGGTTGTAGATAGGTACACCTGGTTTCGAATCGACAACGTCGACACAATAGTAGCCGTTGCGTTCGAACTGAATGGCGGCACCCGGGGCTTGCTTGGCCACTTCGGGCTCAACCATCGCTCGAACCACCCGAATGCTATTCGGATTGATGTTGTCCAAAAATGTTTTTCCCTCCGGTGCGTCTTCGGGGTTTTCGCTAAGGAAAAGGCGATCGTACAATCGAACTTCGACCTCGGCTGACTCGGTCGCAGAGACCCAATGGATGGTTCCTTTGACTTTGCGTTCGATCGCGGTCGGCGAGCCGCTTTTGGTGGTCGGATCGAAGGTGCAACGCAACTCGAGTATGTTTCCATCCGAGTCTTTGACGACTTCATCGCATTGAATGACATATCCGTATCGCAACCGCACTTCGCCCGCAGGCTTGAGCCGGAAGAATTTCGACGGTGGGGTTTCCATGAAGTCCTCACGCTCGATGAAGAGTTCGCGGGTGAAAGGAATTTGGCGTGTGCCGCCGTTCGGGTCCTCAGGGTTATTGACCGCGTCCATCCACTCGGTTTGATTTTCAGGATAGTTGGTGAGCACTACTTTGATCGGATCGAGGACCGCCATGAAACGGGGTGCGATGGTGTTCAAATGCTCACGAACGCTCCCCTCGAGGACCACGACATCGATCGTGCTGCTAAACCGCGCGACACCAATCCTATCGCAAAACATGCGCAGGCTTTCAGGCGTGTAACCGCGCCTCCTCAAGCCACTAATCGTCGGCATACGAGGGTCATCCCAACCGGAGACGTGTTTTTCTTGAACGAGTTGCAGCAATTTACGTTTGCTCATCACGGTGTACGAAAGATTCATTCTCGCGAACTCCATTTGCCGCGGATGGTAGATCCGCAACGTTCGGCAGAACCAATCGTAGAGCGGTCGATGATCCTCGAACTCAAGCGTGCAAATAGAATGCGTGATCCCCTCGATCGAGTCGCTTTGTCCGTGCGCCCAATCGTACATCGGATAGATGCACCAAGCATCGCCCGTCCTATGATGGTGAGCGTGCATGATTCGATAGAGGACTGGATCTCGCAAATTGAGATTGGGGGAAGCCATATCGATCTTAGCTCGCAACGTTTTGGTTCCGTCCGGAAACTCCCCGTTTTTCATGCGAGCAAAGAGATCTAGATTTTCGTCGACGGAGCGGTCACGAAATGGGCTGTTTCGGCCCGGCTGGGTCAACGTCCCTCGATATTCTCGCATGTGTTCGGCATTGAGATCGCATACAAACGCCGTGCCCTCTTTGATCAATTGACAAGCCCATTCATGCAACTGCCCAAAATAGTCGGATGCGTAAAGGAGCTTGTCCCATTGAAAACCGAGCCAGTTTACGTCGGTCTTGATTGAGTTGACGTACTCCTCGCTCTCTTTGGTTGGATTCGTATCGTCGAATCGAAGGTTGCAATGCCCGCCGTAAGTTTTGGCAAGGCCGAAATTGAGGCAAATGCTCTTGGCGTGCCCGATGTGCAAGTAGCCATTCGGCTCAGGTGGGAATCGGGTATAGACAGTTTTTCCGATCAGCTCTGGCTTGCTGACCAAGCCCTTTTCGATTTCGATTTCGATGAAATTCTTGTGAGAATGTCCACTTCCCGAATCATTAATATCATTCACTATGTCGATCTTCCTTGGTTCATTCGCTCAGGGAAATCAGTTCCCAAGCAGAGTGTGGATAAGCTTGAAGCCACATTATCGCGAAATCGTGGAAAAGCCAATAGGATGCGAACCTACTGCCGCAACCGAGAAACGCCACAACACCAAGTGGTTGGTGAAATGCCCCTAACAAAGAGGGTTGCGCGGTCCGCGACTCGAGAAAAACCGCTGGCTTTATGCCTGTGGATCGTTATCTGGCGCAGCCTGCTAGTCATAGTGGCACAGCGGTCCCCGCCGTGATTCTTGCGACGCGGAGCGTCGCACAACTAATCAGGGACCTTTTGTGGGCAAAATACTAGCTTAATAGGGTAACGATCCCACGGGATAAACCCGTAGGCTTTTTTCAATGCACGAATCCTGCTTGTCCAAAACTAGACAAAAAAAGGAAGGGACTTTAGACTTTTGGCACAAGAGTGCGGGCTGAAAGGCCAGTAATCTTCCGAAGCTGGCCCTCACGCTAGCGCATTTAGGCTCAAAATTAAGGAGTGAGTGCCATTGGGCGTGAAGCCAGGGCGCGCAAAAAAGCACTCGAACTTCAAAGACTAAAACAGCAGATGAACCTTCGTTTCCTTGTGCAACTGTTACTTCTGGGTGCGATCTGGGGAGCCTCCTTTCCCTTGATGCTGGTGGCCGTTGGCGATTTCTCACCTATTGCATTGATCGAGGTGCGGGTTGCCGTCGGTGCGATTCTGTTGACGGCAATTCTGGCCATGCGAGGTGAACTATCCAGCCTGCGCGGACGGACATGGCAATTCTTGATCCTGGGTGCAATTAACTCGGCCATCCCCTTTTCCTTGTTTGCTTTTGCGGCCCAGTATCAAACCGCCGGCTTATCTTCGGTCCTCAATTCAACGGCTCCGCTTTTTGCTGCCCTTGTCGCCTTCGTTTGGCTGCGAGAACGCTTGAGAGTGATCCAGACGCTAGGCTTGATTGTCGGCTTCTGTGGCGTAGTGATATTGGCTTTGAGCAAGAACTCACTCGACGGGAACCTGGTTGCGATTGCGGCCGGGCTTTGCGCCGCATTGCTGTATGGGATCGCTGCCCACTACAGCAAACGCAATTTCCATGGTTGCCCGCCCCTTGCCGTATCGTGTGGTAGTTTGATTGGAGCCAGTCTGCTGTTGCTACCCCTGATGCCGTGGTCATTATCCGACCACGTGCCGAGCTTGAGAGCTTGGGCTTGTGCGATCGCGCTGGGGGTCTTATGCACTGGCATCGCCTACATGCTGTACTTCCGAATGATCAACAAGTATGGGGCGGCGCGCTCTATGACGGTCGCCTACTTAATCCCAATTTTCGGAGTGATCTGGGGCTTCCTCTTTCTCAATGAACCCATCACTCCCAGCATGCTCATGGGTGGAAGCGTAGTACTCCTTGGAACGATCTTCGTCACCCGTTCCGTCCAAAGTCGTGGCCGACGCTGCTAGCGTCGGTTCGAATACTGCTTAGCGCAGGATCGGATGCTGGCAGCATCCGCCACGGTGTATTTTCCAATGAAAGGGGATAGTCGTTCCACAATTTAGATAGAATCGACTAAACTGGTTTCCGGAGGTTTTTTATGGTCCCATTTTCATTGCGTTTCGTAGCAACATCGGCAATCGTTGTCGGTATCGGCTTGTTGGGATGGTTGCAGGCAGCACGCGGGCAAGACACTCCGACTGACGTCCCGTCTGACGTGGCGGTCGCCCGCAGCGCAACCGAAGGCATGAAAAAGGCAACCGCCTATATGACTTCTCAGGTTGCGGTTCACGGCGGTTATGTTTACGACGTAACTCTCGACTTTAAGAAAAGAAGAGGTGAAGGAGTTGCAACCGCTACCGAGGTTTGGGTGCAACCGCCAGGAACGCCGACTGTTGGACTTGCCTTTGTTCGTGCTTTCGACGCGACGGGAGAACACGTGTTTCTCGACGCCGCCACGGACTGCGCGCGAGCGTTGATGCATGGGCAACTGGAATCCGGCTGCTGGACCGATCGCGTTGATTTCGATCCCAAAGGAAAAAATGCGGGCCAGTATCGCCATGGAAAAGGCAACCCAAAAGGGCGAAACTATTCGTCCTTGGATGACGACAAATCTCAATCGGCTTTGCGATTGTTGATTGAGGTGGATCAAGCGCACGGATTTCAGGAAAAATCAATTCACGAAGCTGTTCAGTACGGACTCGCGGCATTGCTGAACGCTCAATTCGCCAATGGAGGTTTTCCTCAAGTTTGGGACAAACCGGTTGACGAAGGACCCATCGCTAAAGCTTCGTTCCCAAAATACGATTGGCGAACGGAGGGAAGGTTTAAGAACTATTGGGATTTCGAAACGCTCAACGATGGACTAGCCGGCACGGTCACCAAAACGCTTCAACTCGCATACGAAACCTACCGGGACGACCGCTATCGAACGGCAATGCTCAAATTCGGCGACTTCCTGATTCTCGCTCAGTTACCTCAACCGCAACCTGCGTGGGCTCAGCAATACAATCATCAGCTTCAACCTATCTGGGCTCGCAAATTCGAACCACCAGCGGGGGCGGGTCGTGAATCCGAAGATGTGATGGAAACGCTTTTGTATCTGACCGAGGTAACAGGTGACCGCAGGTTTCTTAAGCCTATTCCAGACGCGATCGCTTGGCTCAAGCGTTCCCGCTTTCCCGACGGCAAGATCGCACGGTTTTACGAACTCGAATCCAATAGACCACTTTACTTTACCAAAGACGAATACGCTCTAACCTACGAAGACGACAACCTTCCCACGCACTACAGTTTCAAGTCCAAGTCGAACGTCCTGCAATTAGAGGCTCGATACCAAGTCTTGATCCGTGGTGAAACGTCGAAAGTTAGCAAGAACAATCTCAAGTCCCTCCGACAAGAGACGGACCGCATTCTTGGTCAGTTGGATTCCGAAAGCCGATGGATTACCGACAAGAATGGAAATGCTGTGCCTACGATAGACTCGCGTGATTTCGGCGAACTCTTTTTGGAAAGCAGCGTTTTTAGTAGTAATATGATCCGCCTTGCTGAATTCGTGACCGCTACCAAGAACGCTCCCAACGATCCATGACTCTCGCTTTGAGAATCCATCGAGCCGATGCCCAATCCTAGAAGTAATGCTGTTGCTATCTCGTCGAAAAAGAGATCTACCAAACCGTTGGTCCTGGCCAGTCTGACCGTCGCCGCTATGGCCTATGGTTGCCTGTTCCTATGGCAACCGATCGAGAGGGGGCTCGTGGGGTCTGTAGACGAGGAGGTAAGTCGAGGCAGATTTGTCCTTTTGAGCCTTTTATATCCCGAGGTTCGACTTGCGACTTGGTTGGATGGCGGTCGATTGCCTAGTGGTTTTAGCGACCGTATCCCAATCGTATTTGGCACAGTCGTTTGGCTGGCTTTGAGTGGGGTGATTGGTCTACCATTGGTCAGGCCCTTGTTCCCGCGCAATCGCACCATCGCATCACGTATCGAGCAGCTATCGATAGCCATTCTGGTCGGCCTCGCGCTTCTTTCGACAACGACGCTTGTCGTTGGACTGGTGGGTGGCTTGAAGAGTCGTGTGCCATTGACCGTAGCGGTGGCAGTTCTGATTCTGTTGGTCTATGGCTTGTCGCGATCCACCAAGCGTATTTCTTCAGGTGTTGCGGAACCGGATATTTCCATGTCGGCGACAGCCCGCCCCAAAAAAGGGATCGATCAAATTTTCTTCGTGGTGATCGTTGCGATGACTGTTTTCGCGGCAGCGGTTCTGATGCTCGGTTCTTGGCTTCCACCAAGTGAATTTGATGTGCTTGAGTACCATCTCCAAGCCCCCAAAGAATTCTTTCAGCAGGGCTGGATTGGTTTTGTTCCTCACAACATCTATGCCAATATGCCACTTGGGACCGAGATGCACAGTCTGGCGATGATGACTATGGTAGGAGAGGAGGACGCTTGGCTGGGTGGCTTGATTGGGAAATCGATCACAGCAGCCTTTTCGCTCGTGGGTGCGGCGTTGCTGGGTGCATTTGTGACTCGCAAGTTCGGGGCGTTGTTTGGTTGGTGTGCCGCAGGCATGTGGCTAACGTCGCCAGGGATCGCGCATGTGGCTATATTTGGACTGATTGATGGGGTGCTGGCTACGTATGTTTTAGCGTCGGCAGTAGCGATTATCGGTGCATTGGAATCTTTGCGGGATCGAACTTTGACGATGCAGAATTCTGAAAAAAGCGAATTGCCAAGTCTTCGTTCGATGACGTATTGGCGACTCGCCGGCGTTGCGTCGGGAGCGGCTGCTGCGGCTAAATACCCTGGACTGATCTTAGCGGTGATACCTGTTTTGGCATTCTTGATTTGGGCCGCTTGGCGGTACCGAAGAGTTTTTCATCAGCGAGAGGTGATCCTTTCAGCGTGCTTGATCGCGCTCGAACTAGCGGCGACATGCGGTCCTTGGTACGTCAAGAACTGGGTTCAGGCGGGGAATCCTGTCTACCCGCTTGCCGCTAATATTTTCGGTGGCAAAACCTTAACGCCAAACAAAATAGACCAATGGAAACGGGCACACACAGTGCGGAATTTCCAAGACACGCATCCGACAGGTTCGATCGAATCGATATCGATTCTTTTGCGGCCCGTATCCATCGCGCTCTCGGATGCGACACGACTCGGGCTGACTTCTCTCTATGTTCAGCCTGCCATGGTCCTCGGGTTGTTGGTCTGTATGTTCGCAACGTTTAAGCTTCGCCAAGATCGTCACTTTGTTCTACTGGCAACTTGGATTGGATGGTCGGTTTGGATCGTGTTGGTCTGGTGGTTTGCAACCCATCGCATCGACCGTTTTTGGTTGCCGCTAACGGGATTATGGGCTGGGCTCGGTGCGACTGGATTTTGGTGGTTGTACCAAAACGTGTCGCCCAGATTATCGCAATCGATCGTCGTCCTGGGACTCGGCTATGGATGTGTCTTGAACTCGTCCCCTACGATCGCGGACAATCGGTACTTTGTTTCGATAGCCGCTCTGCGAGCGGATGCCGGGGACGAAAACCAAGTGCCTAGAATCTTTCCGACAACCGCTTGGGTCAATCAGAATTTGCCGAATCGCAAAGCGCGGATCCTGCTGGTTGGGGAAGCCAGAGTTTTTGACTTTATCGCCCCCATCGAGTACAGCACCTGTTTTGACGTGAATCCAGCTGAAGTCTATCTCAAAGGAAAATCGAGAACCGAACAACTGACATCGTTGCGACAACGGGGCATTACCCACATCCTGATCCAATGGACGGAGATACATCGCTATCGATACCCCAACAATTATGGTTTCAGCGAATGGCCTCAACCAAGCGATATCCAAAAGCTGGTCGACGATGGGGTGGTAAGTCGAGTGGACTGGGGATTCCCGATTTCCTTTGCCGAACTGCTGGAAGTCAAGTGACTCGTTGAACTCAATTGGACTTCCTCCGTTTCATTGCGGATTTGTATTCAAAAAGTCATCCTGAAACACTGACGGTTTCGTCCCTCCGCACGCATTGGTTTAGTGGTTGAATCCGGGAAAACTCCAGTAGGCATCATTAGATGACTAAGTTAAGATAGGTATATGGACACAATGCTGGAGATCGCCAAACGAGTGGACGCCTTTATGATGGAACGGTCACCGGTCCACGATACAATGCGACGGCTGGCCAAGGCCCTCAGTGACCTGGAAATCCAGTTTGCAATTGCAGGAGCGATGGCGGCTAATGCGCACGGTCTGCGAAGAACGACGGCCGATGTGGACGTTCTGATGCGGCGAAACGATCTGACTCGATTCAAGGATCTCTGGATTGGTCGCGGCTGGCTGGATCTCTTTGAAGGCTCGAAGGGCTTCAAAGATACGCTCAGCGGCGTTAAAGTCGATGTGCTCATCGTGGGCGACTACCCCGGCGATGGCAAAGCCAAACCCGTTGCGTTTCCGACTCCGGAGTCTGTCCGGGAATTTCGCGACGAAGGCGTGCCATACCTGGCTCTAAAGACGCTGCTCGAACTAAAGATCGCCAGCGGCATGACTGCCGTTCATCGCCTTCAGGATCTTGCCGATGCTATCCAATTGATCCGCATCAATGCGTTGTCACAGGATTATGTAGACCAGCTCAACCCATTCGTTCGCGATAAATTTACTGAACTTTGGCAGTCCGCTCAGGTCTCAGAAGACTATTGACCGAATGCTTTAGCGGATAGGCTGTGAATTTATGAATCCGAAGAAAGTACCAATCACGCTCCGCGTGATTTCGCCTTAAAAACCGAAGGTTTTTGAACTGCAGAAATCACGCGGAGCGTGATTGGTACTTTAAATTCACAGCTTAGTGCGTCTTCAAGGCTTAATTCTGGGGTAGTGGGATTCGCCAGAATTCCATGAGCACAGGGAATTCTGGCGAATTCCACTACGACCAACCCAATAGCTTAGTATTGAAGACGCACTAGGAGCGAAAGGCGACACTTCGGACAGTTATTCATGCGTTAGTCCTAAGTGTCTTGGTTGTTATGCCAATGTTCGTCCGCGGGTTCGGGCGAACAACGATTGCCTACGCAGATTGTTTGCAGGCCTATTGCGGCTGTTTTGGTGATGGCTGAGAGCC
>JAYTVM010000055.1:0-8273 GCA_043743995.1 Pirellula sp.
GATCTTTCCGTAGCTGAATTCTCATCGATTCCGCAACGACTGCCAAGCAAGCGGGCTGTTGATTTAGTGATTACATGGACGCATTTCGTTTAACCGTTAGCCGTAGGCGAAAGTCGACATCGAGCAGTCTCAAAGGGTCGGAAGTGCTGTTTTTTTGGATTTCGCAATTTATTCTGAACCCTGCCGAGGGTATAACAGAGTTGGCCATTAATACAACTTCCGCTTGGGGCCGATCATGAATCGTCGCCGTTTTGTTTGTTTGAATTCGCTAGGAATGCTAGTTCTAGTCGTAGTGACTGTTGGCTTGCCTCAAGTAAAGGCACAAAATAAGCGAACGGTATTGGATACCGTCCGCGCAATGGACGCCCCGATGGAAAAAGACTTGGAATGGGTAACGGCCTTTCTCGAGGAGAGAGTGGCCGAGAACAGCAATGACTCGTTAGCAAACTGCGTTCTCGCGATCACCCAATTTCGATCTCGGGAATTCGAAAACGCACTCAAATCGCTCGGTCGTGCGAACTCCGGCGATACCGCCAAGGTAACGCGGGCTACGAATGGAAAATTCCAATTGCTCTGCTCGATCAATATGGAGGATGGTCCTACTGCAACCAAGCTGTTTCAAGATTTACTGAACGCTTGTCAAAGAGAATCCACGCCGTTTGAATTGCGAAAGTCATTCTGTGAGTGGATGGGGGAAATTATCGGCGGGTTGGATTCCCCCGAGGCCCAGTCGCCCATTGAGCTTGAGCACCTTGCGAAAGCCAAAAAGTCGCTCCTCGGAATCGCAGAAACAAAACTCAGTCAAGCATTCGAAAACCAATACTCGCGTTCGCATGCTAGGGCGACTGAAATCAAGAAAATGCTTCATCGGTACGAAGAACTGGGTGATGCAGGTATGCAGGACTTGGAACGAAGCATGTCGGTCGAATTGGAGAGGCTTGAGCAAATACTCACTGCGGCTGTCAAGGAATCACGGGAGTTATCCAGCGAGAATCAAGCAATTGCAAAATCCTTGCGGCTCGAAATCGCTGGCCTTCGAGAACAAATTCGGAAAATCGAAATTGCTTTTGCAAGCAACGGTCCAGGAATGCCTACGCCTGTTTTTCCGCCTCCGGGCGCACCGATCCCCCCCAATCGCAACTCCATTTATGTGGAACCGACGCGAATTTCTTTGGTAACTCAATACGTCAATAATCAACCGGTCACGCGACAGGTCTTAGAACGCCGCGACTATCGCGACATCGAAGCGGAACGAGAATCCGTCTTCCAAACCCAATGGAGCTTTTATCAATCGCAATTGAGCAACTATAACCTGCAGTTGACTTTGTTTAGCCAGTACCAAAAGAGTTTAGCGGAGTGGAGGCGAAGCGAAGAGCAACGTCGCAAACAACTGACCGACGAGCGCAAGGAATTGGAAAGTCAGATTGTTCAAATCAAAATCAAGTTGGATGAAATAGAAGACGTCAAAAAGGATAACGCGGGCGGAAACGCCGATTTGCGCAAAACGGTTGTGCATCTCAAGTCAGAACTTTCGACGGTACATTTGGTGTTAAATGCCGCCAAGACTGGCAAGCCGCACCTCGCGCTTCGTCCAAACTCGATCGATCCTTGGTTGATTACCGAAGAAAAAAATCGCCTCTTGAAACTCTTTGCGAGCAAGGCATAGCATTTAGCTTCTGGCTTTCGGATACGAGCCCAAGAAATCTAGTCTTAACGCGGTTCTAGCCAGAGTATGCAAAGCGGCACCTACATTGGGTTGCGATTCGTGCCCCTCTAACTCCACGAAAAAGAAGTACTCGTTGGATTTCCCAGGCACCGGAAAGGACTCGATCCAGGTCAAGTTCAAACCGTTGTCCCGAAACAGGACCATTACATTCGCCAGCGCTCCAGGTTGGTGAGGTACTTGGAACATGAGCGAAGTCTTGTCGTCCCCTGTGGGAGCAACTCTTTCATCCCCAATAATCACGAATCTGGTGACGTTCTGTTTATTGTCTTCGATAGACTCTGCGACGATGTCCAGGCCATGATGAATGCCGGCTTCTCGCGATGCCACGGCGGCCGCATACGGGGTGGTCGACGCGATTTTGGCCGCTATCGACGTGCTCGCCACTTCGACCCATCGAGCATCGGGCAAGTGATTGCTTAGCCACTCGCGACATTGCGAAAGCGCCTGCGGCTTGCTGTAGACTTCGCGAATGTCCTTGCGATTGCAGTGGGAGAGCAAATTGTGGTGGATCGGGAGCAAGATCTCACCGCAGATTCGAATCGGATTGCGGATGAACATGGTCAACGTATCAACAATGCGGCCATCCGTTGAGTTCTCAATCGGAACGACGCCGTAGGTGGAATTCGCGTTAGCGATTTCTTCGAAGACGGCACTGATCGTGTTCACCGCTTGCAAGCCATCGATGTCGCCAAAGTACTTCGCCGCTGCGGAATACGAGTAGGAAAATTCTGGGCCCAGGTACGCAATCGAGTTGCGGCAGATGGCTGTCTGGTAAGTCAACCCGGTTACAAAACGCTGTAGCCGGTTTTCAAAACCGTCCGCATCCAAATCGGCACACTCGTTGGCGGTTTGGGCTCCCCGCAATGTCATGAAATTTACTTTGTTTTTTGCTGCCTGATCCTGCCATTGAGAAAGAACCCGGCAACGGTTTTTGGCCAAAGCCAGTATCTGCGAGTCGATTTCCTTCAGTTTGTCAAGCAATTGTGAGCTCCTGGGCTTTGGTTGTTGTGAGCGGATTTTCTTCTGTCAATTTGGCGTTCAGATGCCGGGAAACGCATCGCCCGTCTTTGTGTCGAAAATGCCAACTTAGCCGCAAATCATTTGCTCGCAATGACTTGCGGTCGACACTCGCGAATTCAATATGTACGTTGGCACACCAATTGCATTGATGGGCCGCGTGGTCGCTCAAGACTATTCAAAATATTTGGGTCCGTAATCGCAAACCACCAATTCACATCCTAACTCAGAGGAATCATTCATGGCATCCGGCGAAAAAATTATTGGAATCGACTTAGGAACGACCAACTCGGTTGTGGCTGTGATGGAAGGGACGGAAGTCAAGGTGATTCCAAATGCCGAAGGGAATCGTCTCACTCCAAGCGTCGTCGCCTTTACCGACAAGAGCGAGGCGATTGTCGGCGAACCAGCCCGACGTCAATCGGTTACCAATCCAAGACGGACGATTTTTTCGGTCAAACGATTTATGGGACGCCGTCACTCCGAGGTCGAATCCGAGGAAAAGATCGTACCGTATCAAGTCGTGGGTGCTGCCAACGAATACGTTAAAGTGCAGATCGGCGATCAGCAATTTACCCCACAGGAAATTTCCGCCAAAGTGCTTCGCAAGCTGAAAGAAGCTGCCGAGTCCTACCTTGGTCATCGTGTCAGCAAGGCGGTCATTACCGTTCCAGCTTATTTCAATGACGCACAACGCCAAGCGACCAAGGATGCGGGCCAGATCGCGGGGCTCGAAGTTGCTCGTATTATCAACGAACCAACGGCAGCTGCACTCGCTTACGGCTTGGATAAGACCAAAGATCAAAAGATTATTGTTTTTGACTTGGGCGGTGGTACGTTCGACGTATCTGTTCTTGAAGTTGCAATGAGCCATGACGACGATAACAACAGCAAAGTCTTTGAAGTGATCAGTACCAGCGGTGACACGCACTTGGGTGGTGACGACTTTGACCAAGCCCTGGTCAATCACGTAGCAAACCAATTCCTGAAAGACAACGGCTTAGATCTCCGCAAAGAACCGATGTCCTTGCAGCGATTGCAGGAAGCTTGCGAAAAAGCTAAGAAAGAACTCAGTAGCCTACCGCAGACCGACATCAATCTGCCGTTCATCACTGCGGACGCGACCGGCCCCAAGCACTTGCAAATGACCATCACACGCAGCACGTTCGAAGGGCTCGTGGATGATTTGATTGAACGCTGCCGCAAGCCGGTTCTGCAAGCCCTCCAAGACGCCAAAATGAAGCCGTCCGATATCGACGAAATCGTGTTGGTTGGTGGTTCGACTCGTGTTCCTAAGGTGCGACAAATCGTAAAGGACATCTTTGGAAAAGAACCGCATCAAGGGGTTAATCCCGACGAAGTGGTGGCTGTGGGTGCAGCGATCCAGGGCGCTGTGCTATCCGGCGATCGCCGTGACGTCTTGCTGCTCGACGTGACACCGCTGACCCTCGGAATTGAAACCGAGGGCGGAGTGTTGACGGCTCTCATCGAACGCAATACGACGATTCCTGTCGAAAAGAAGCAGACGTTTTCAACTGCTGCGGATGGCCAAACAGCCGTGACCGTCAGTGTATTTCAAGGGGAACGCAAGATGGCTCAGCAAAACCGATTGTTGGACCAGTTTAATCTTGAGGGAATCGACGCACAGGCTCGTGGAGTCCCGCAAATCGAAGTCAAGTTCGACATCGATCAAAACGGCATTCTCAATGTGTCGGCCAAAGACCTCAAATCAGGCAAGCAATCGAGCGTTAAGATCGAGCAGTCTAGCGGATTGAGCAAAGATGAGATTGAGCGAATGCGACGAGATGCGGAATCGCATGCGGACGACGATCGCAAGTTTGTCGAAACAGCCGAGGCCAAGAATCGAGCCGAGAACACCATTCACGGTCTCGAAAAAGCCATGAAGGAGCAAGGCGAAAAACTGAGTGCTGCGGATCGTGAACCGCTCGAACAAGCCATTAAGAAGGCACGCGATGCGATCCTAACCAACGATTCCGCGGCGATCAAAGCGGCCACGATGGAATTGGATCAATCGGCACAAGCGTTCCGGTCGACTTTGGGTGCTCAAGCGGAGCCGGCTCCGGCCGGTGAGCCGGAAAAGAGCCCTAGCGACGACGATGCAATCGATGCCGAATTCGAAGTCAAGAAGTAATTCTTCACGTCGAAACCTTTTAAAACCTGTGTGTAAGCGAAAGACTTCCAAGTTTCCTCGCTTACACTTTTTTCTAGTGCTTCTTCCCTGCGAAATTTGGCGGTAGCGAAACGTGGTTGTAGCGAAACTCGCCAAGAGTTTCGATGGAAGCCCAAAAAGACCAAAGTCTGGCGACTTCAGCTACCATTAATCCATTAATCCATTAATCCATTAGTCCATTAGTCCATTAGTCCCCTTTCGCATTCCTCCGCCCGCCTCTTTATCTTGCATAAAAAATGGCAATGTGGGTGGGGAAGTGGTAAGCTGAGGTCGAATTTGGCTGTCGATTCAGGCGGTCCGATTCCACTTTAGACCTCCTGCCGTTCCCCGTATTCGAATTTTCCACCTTTGTGGATTTCAAATGAATACCCCTCCCACGTCCGACGACGAAAGCCTTGGTTCGTCCGACTCTTCGTTGGAGATAACCCGAGATCTATCGCCGGATAAGAATTCGCAAGATGGCTTTTTGAGTCCTAGCTTCGACGACTTGTCAGTCCCCGAGCGGATTGGGCGCTACGTCATTCGAGAGCCGATTGCACGTGGTGGTATGGGAATCATTCTCAAAGCTTGGGATGAGTTGTTTGACCGAAATGTTGCGATAAAATTGCTGCTGAATCCCGGTGAGGATGGCGCAATGGCCGATCGATTCAAGTTCGAGGCGTGCGTAACGGCTCGGTTGCAGCATCCGGGAATCGTGCCGGTCTATGAAATGGGGGTTACAGCCAACGATCAGCCATTTTTTGTGATGAAACTCATCGAAGGCCGAAGCCTGCAATCCTTGCTCCAGGAAAACCTCCAGAACACCACCAAGCATTTGAAAATCTTCGAAGCGGTTTGTCACACATTGGCCTTCAGTCATTCTAGAGGCGTCATTCATCTGGACATTAAGCCAAATAATGTCATGGCAGGCGAGTTTGGCGAGGCCCATTTGATGGACTGGGGGCTCGCTCGAGATTGCCATGACAAAATGGGTGGTTATCCGATCCGTTTTTCGGGCGAGACGGAGATTCGGTTTTCACCTCGCATTCAAGGAACGCCGGCCTACATGTCCCCCGAGCAAGCCAAGGGAGAAGCGGTCAGTACTCGGTCGGATGTGTTCGGTTTGGGGGCGATGTTATGTGAGATCCTTACCGGGCGTCCTCCGTACGCCGGCAATTGTATGAAAAGCACTTACTTGATGGCTACGAAAGGTGATTTATCGCCTGCCCTTGCAGAAATGAAGTCCAGGAATTTGAACATGCCGATGGTTCGACTAGCCGAACAGTGCTTGTCTCCCATGGCGGAGGCAAGACCGGAAAACGCTCAAACAGTCGCGAATGCAGTCACCGCTTATCTAGACGCTATGTTCTCCGAAGGCATGCGCGATTGGCATCGATTCTTCGAGATTTGTCCTGACCTGTTTTGCATTGCTTCTTTGGAAGGCTTTTTCCTTCGGGTCAATAAGAACTTTACTAAAGTGTTGGGATACTCGGAATTTGAACTGATCTCCAGACCGTTCCTGGAAATGGTGCATGAGGAAGATCGAAGTCGAACCCTAGACGCAATGAGCGCATTGCACGAGGGGCTGCCCGTGACCCGTTTCCGAAATCGATACCGTAACTCCGTTGGCGGCTATGTGACTTTGGAATGGACGGCGAAAGCAGTTGAAGACGAACGTATCATCTTCGCCGTCGCACGTGACGTCTCAGCGGAGGAAGCGATCGAGAAAGCCCAAATGATGCAGGCCTGACATCAAAGTGCAAGTGGAGGGAGCTGGACGACTTCCAACCTACATTTCAGAACATGGAGAACATGAGGACACTCCACTTATCGGCGCAGCATGCTACAGATTCTGCGCAGGCTCCACTGCTGCTAGCGTAAAATGGCAACGATCCTACGGGATAAACCCGCAGGCTTTCGCAGTTGAAAACCGCTTGGCTTTATGCCAGTGGATCGTTATCGGCGCAGCATGCTAGGCCAAGTCGCGCTGGTTCTCCAAGTATCGTGCAATCTGCTCCGTCGTGGCAGCTCCTACCGTCCCCGCATAAAAGCCTCGGCTCCATAACGAATCAAGTCCAAACTCTTTGAACAGCGACATATTCTGTTTTTGAAATACATACTCGCTGTTGTTCATTAGACTCAACGCGACATCCATCGGCGAATCGCCTAACCCTAAACCAAGCATCATATGGGCGTGGTCACCTACACATGCGATCGACCATACCATCCAACCTCGCGATTCACAAAGCCTTCGCCAATATTCAATCAGATTCTTGCTTATCGTCGGGTCTAATACCCTTGCTCGCCGACTTACCGAAAACACAAAGTGCACGTTGTATTGAAACACACAATGCGAGCTATGACGAAGCTCACTCGGATCGAGTCCGGACTCATAATGACATGGGATCACAAAATCAGGATTGCGTTCCGGTACATCTCGATGATGCCCCCACTGTTTGGCGAGATAGCTGGAAATAGTCGCATCATCGACGTTTCCATTGCTCCTGACAAAGGTACCTCGAGACCAAAGTTCAGCGACGCCGTGTGGTCGAAGCGCAGCGGTGAAGTTACCTTTGATGGTCCGCGCGACTCGTTCAGGCGCGTCGATTGAACGTAGGCTTACAAGGCATCGTAAAACGTGAGGCAGGAACGCGAATTCGAGCAGGTGCAGCTCGTTTTGATTCGCGATCCGCTGAAGAGCTTCGGACGCTACGGGGATCAACTCATCGGTGAACTTGGGCTGCCGTCGATAAGTTGGGAAACCAAAGTGACAGCGCAATTGGTAAGCGACAGAAACGTCGTCGGGACGATGCGTGGGCTTGGGCGATTCAGACATCGGTAGAACGGCCTAGCTTCAAAAAAAGAGAGATTTGGATTTTTAGAATGATTGTACCAATGAAAACCGCTTGGCTTTACGCCAGCGGATTGTTATCGGCGCAGCATGCTACAGATTCTGCGCACGCTCCCACTGCTGCTAGCTTAATACGGCAACGATCCTACGGGATAAACCCGCAGGCTTTCGCAGTTGAAAACCGCTTGGCTTTACGCCAGCGGATCGTTATCGGCGCAGCATGCTACGGGATAAACCCGCAGGCTTTCGCAGTTGAAAACCGCTTGGCTTTACGCCAGCGGATCGTTATCGGCGCAGCATGCTAGGCCAAGTCGCGCTGGTTCTCCAAGTATCGTGCAATCTGCTCCGTCGTGGCAGTCCCCTGTACGAAAATGAGAATTGCTTTGCAAATCAGTATACCAAATGTAAGCCAACAAACTAAGTACTAGACGAAGGCAATTGCGAGATGGATACTTGGGTGGAAACATGGCGTGCTCGGCGACAACTACATTTCCACTCCGTGTTGCCTC
>JAYTVM010000056.1:0-2513 GCA_043743995.1 Pirellula sp.
ACTTCCACCCAGCAAATCAATCGCCTTTAAAGGCGCACTCGCCTTTTGCTCCGCAAAAGTGTGCGTCGTTAACGCTACTTTTGCGGAGCAAAAGGCGACAATCGGTGGAGACCATCGAACCATATTCTCATCAATTCTATGCGATCGGCTAGGATAGAATTCGGGGTGCCGAGAAAAAGCTCGTCCGTGTAATCTATCTACTCCAACAGCAACATCGGTTTCCAGAGAAAGCAAAACATCCAAATGACTGTAAGTAGCCCAGCAGCCAACGCCAACCCAAAACGTTCCGAAGTTCCTGTCAGCGAAACTTGGGACTTAAGCAGCCTTTTCAAATCGGATGACGCTTGGATGGAATTTCTAGCGCAATTTGACAAGGAGATCGCAGGCTTAGCTCAGTTCTCTGGCCGAATTGCCGAATCGGCCGAGATCTTGGCTCAATGCTTAGCTTTCGATGTCAAACTGGATCGGCTTGGCGAACGGTTGGGGACGTTTGCTTTTTTGAAGACGACGGAGGACCAAGGCAATAGCCACTACCAAGGCTTCGTCGCACGATATCAGAACCTTGCGACGAAAGCTGGCCAGGCCGCCAGTTTTGTTCGGCCCGAGATCTTGTCTATTCCTCAAGAGACAATGGAAAGCATGATGGCCGAGGAATGCCTAAAACCTTATTCCTTGGTCTTAGAGCGTATCAATCGCTATCGCAAGCATACCCTCAGCCAGCCGGAAGAAAACTTGTTGGCTATGCAAGGCGAGATGGCTCAAACAGCCAACAAAGCGTTTCGTCAATTGAACGACGCCGACCTAAAATTTGGCGACGTCGTCAATGAGCACGGAGTCGCCACGGAGCTAACCAACGCATCGTTTAGTTCGTTTCTTATTTCGCCGAATCGCGATGTCCGAACGAAAGCGTTTCACCAATACTACAAACAGTTTCACGGGCACGAGAACACGCTAGCGGCCACCCTGGCTGGCAGTATTCATGGGGATGTTTATTATGCAAAAGCTCGCAATTTCGCTAGCGCGCGAGAGAGTTCGTTGTTCGCCGACAATGTACCATTGAGCGTCTACGATAATTTGATTGCAGCTGTTCGGAATCGTTTGCCGGAAGTGCATAGCTATTTTGACATGCGACGAAGAAAAATGGGTTTAGCGGACATCCACCATTACGATACGTACGTGCCAGTACTGTCGGCACAGCAAACGCATCATACTTGGGAAGAAGCGATTTCGGTCATCCTGAAGTCGCTCGAGCCGCTTGGACAAGAGTATTGCCAGACCTTGGAAAAAGGATTGCGAGGCCGTTGGTGCGATCGTTATCCGAATCAGGGCAAGCAGAGCGGTGCCTTTAGCTGCGGCACCTACGACGCAGAGCCCTACATTTTGATGAATTTCAAGTCGAATGTGCTCAATGACGTCTTCACGTTGACGCATGAAGCAGGTCATTCCATGCACAGCTACTATTCGGCCGCCAATCAGCCCTTTCAATACTACAACTATACGATCTTCGTGGCAGAAGTAGCCAGCACTTTCAATGAACAGTTGCTGGCTCATTACATGATCCAGAACGCGAGGACCAAGGAGGAAAAGGCTTCGATCCTCAATCACGAGATTGATAGCATTCGTGCTACCATCGTGCGACAGACGATGTTCGCCGAGTTCGAGAAGATTACCCATGAAATGGCAGAGAGTGGCGAGCCACTGACAGTCGCTAGCTTTAAGTCGATTTACAGAGAATTGCTGACCGCGTATTTCGGCCCCGATTTTGTGGTGGACGATGAGCTGGCCTTGGAGTGTTTTCGGATTCCGCATTTTTACAGAGCGTTTTACGTCTACAAATATGCGACTGGGTTGTCGGCAGCCATTGCCTTGTCCAAGCGAGTGTTGGAGGGTGGGAAGGCTGAGCTTGACGACTATTTAGGTTTTCTTAAGGGAGGCTGTTCGAAAGACCCCTTGGATTTGCTCAAGGGGGCTGGGGTGGATATGACGCAGCCCGAGCCAGTTGAGACAGCCTTGGTCCAATTCGGCGAATTGGTTAAGCAGCTCGATGAATTGATATAGCTGCACCCTCGTGTGGCACGTCCCTGAGGTTACGTGTGGCACGTCCCTGAGGTAACGAAGGGCGTGGTGAATCGCTAGTTAGCAACATTTGCCACACTTCCCACGCCCATCGCTAATCGCTTTGGGCCTGCCACACGGAGAACCCCGTTCAAAACGAAAAATCCTGGGACTTTTCTGGCTTTTATTCGACTCAATTGGCATGCTCCGAGGGCCGGACTTCGTCTCGTGTAGAAAAATGCGTGCCAAACCCGATGATTAACCCTTGCAGGGTTTGGCACTGCATCGCTACACTGTGGGGCTTCCCGGAGGGGAAAACGCTGTTGATCGACGTTTTATCGACGAAATCAACCGCGACCAATTTAGCGTAAAGTCCAGGTAGATAAAGGTTTAGGAGTAGGCAAGTATGCCGCGTCTTCTCGGTGTTGATATTCCGAATGACAAGCAAGTCATTTATT
>JAYTVM010000057.1:0-8252 GCA_043743995.1 Pirellula sp.
AGGCGGTCGAGCCGGCAGCGGAGTGCGGAGGTTACTGCACCGTTACATAGGACGCCAAAACAAGGTTGAAAGGAGCCAAGCTCCCGCTGAACCTCGGTGAATTGTTGATGAAAATGCCTCACAGCGTTGCTCCCATTGGGTGGGTCGAGCGAAGCGAGGGAAGAGTGAATTGCCATCGGCGATCACGCAAATCAGTTCACCCTCCGCGGCCTATGACCGACCCTCCCGATCAAATTTTGTTCAAAATTCTTTATTTTGGTGGGCTTGGCGAGTACTATTAGCGGTTTTGGATCCCGACTCAAACTCATTCCTTTTTCAACCATCACATTTGAATCCATCATGACTCGAAACTATTTTTGGATAAGAGTAACGCTTTGCCTCGCGTTGCTGACATCGAACGCCAACGCTGGCATCATTTTTGATTACTCGAATGACGCGGGTTTTTTCGGCTCACACTTGGTAGCCAAAGCGGCGCTTGAAAAAGCTGGTGCGGACATCAATGCGGTGATCAACTATAACCTCGCTGCAATTACCAACGATGTAACGATGGGAACAAGTGGGGGATCGTCGGCGAATTTTGATTTCAAGTACACGTATACAAATCCGACCACTGGCGCACCTGTCGACATTCTAAACACGGCTTTGGCTGCGAACGAAGTGCGAATCTTTGTCGGAATGAGAAATCTAACAGGTACAACGCTAGGACAGGGAGGACCAGGCGGAGCGGGCTTTTCGGCGTCTGGTTCGGATGCTGGTGGAGGGACGTTTGCGGCTGCTGTCGCTAATGCCGTAGCCGTGGATCAACATGGTCGCGGCGGCGGGCCGACGATTTCGAACCTTTCGGGCACAATTGGTGGGGCGCCATTTTCCTTCAACATAGGTTCGACGGTCGGTAATCTTTGGTTCGACTCGGACACCAACAATGACAGCGTGACTGATAACGATGCAACACTCAATGCAAATTGGCATTTCGATAGCACAACGACCGTGGCCGGCGGCAAGAACGATTTCTATTCGGTTGCGCTCCATGAGACTCTGCATGCCATTGGATTCGGAACTTCCGATACCTGGAATTCGCTGATTACAGGTGGTGACGATTGGACGGGTGCCAACGCGATTGCCGCCGCCGGTACCGGCGTCAACCTCATTGATCTTGCTAGCGGTGCACACGTCGCAAGTGGGATCCTGAGCGCTCGGCTTTCCGATGGTGTATTGCAACAAACGGTAATGTCACCGAGTATTACCACTGGTACGAGAAAGACGTTAACGGCGCTTGATGTCGCATTCCTTAAGGACCTCAACTACAGTATCGTGGCCGTTCCCGAGCCGTCGTCCATGCTATTGATCGCAGCCGTCGCCGGTCTTGCGACAGTAAGGAGACGCCGCAAGAAAAGCGCGCCCGAAGTTGCGAAGTTATAGTGGGGCGTCAGCATTAAGGATTAGGGTTGAGTACCAGGGGAGTTGACCCCATGAGAACCCTTTCAGGGCTATTCGCATGTCGTTTCTTTCCTCGGGGGGTGCGCCGCTTCGCGGCGACCCCCGGCTACTCTCTGTAATCCCTATCGGGATACCAAGCTGCAAATGGCGGAGAAGCGGTCGAATTTCGAAGGTTGTGGAAAAGCGTTTAAAAGTCCAAAAGCAATTTGAGGGAACGGGCCTCCATATCTCCGCAAAAAACGCGACATTCCGGCGGTTCGACGATTGGGAGTCGATAGTAAGGATCCAATTCCGATTTGTGCAGAATGAGGTTGCCGGTCCCCGACCACATTTGTCCCGGCCCAAGTATCCACGTTGACGCCAGTAGTTCGCAGACTTTCGGTTTCGATTTTTCGGTGACCCGTGGTACCACAGGAACCCCTGGGACCCCTGGCATCACACGGAGTGAGAGATAGTTAAGTGGGAACTCTTGGTTTTGGGCCAGCAGTAGTTTCTTGGGAATCATTGAAAACGAGCAAACCGGTGAACCGATGCGACTGTCAAGATGCCCGAAGTATTCAGACCCTAGGCTGAATTGAATCGCTCCCATCTTTTTAGGAATTCCGGCGATCTCTCGTCCAGCGGCCATGGCCGTATCCGAAGTGACGTGCATGCGGAGCGGATAGTTGAACTCGACGGCCTTGCCATCCTCGCTTTGATAAGGTTGCCCCTTCTCGTCGACATATTGGCAGATCAAGGACTGAGCGACTTCATTATAAAAACCTATCGACGACCATGGGTACGCTACCCCTCCGTTTCTCCACAATGGATCCGTCGCGAACCTATATGAACTACTGTTGCCAGCCAAGCAACGGATGAAAAGCTTTTATGTTGGCTCAACTGCGTTTGAACCAAAAATCGTTGGCTTCGAAACCAAATGGAAAGCCGGAAGTTTTTGGATGGACACAACCGTTCCAGGAAACCTAAATACGGGGCATGAATTCCGAAGTCGTACTCCAGAAGAAGTGGACTCTTTAACGCCATTTCAAAAGAAGATGCTATTCGAAAACCAAGGTTGGGCGGTCGGTGGAGTAGTGGGACCGCTGCTTGAAGACCACGAAAGATGGGAATTAATTGAATATATTAAGTCCTTGGGCAGCCCACGACCTGGTCAAGAACGCGCTCCGACTGGTGAACTACAGGCCATCAAGAAACTGTCTCAAGTCCAAGCCATGATCCATAGGAATAGTATTGGCCACGACGGTAAGCCGCATCCGGAAAAACGAGGCCAACATCCGAAGAGTCACGGCACGGTCGAGGCCGTTTTTCGAGTCGCTGACTCCCTTGAGGACCGTTTTCAAGTTGGAATCTTTCAGCCCGCCAAAGAATACAAAGCCTTGATACGCTTTTCGAATGGCGATAGCGAAAACGATGACGACGGAAAGCCAGACGCTCACGGGATGGCCATTAGAGTCTTCCTGCCAGAGAAAACAGATGCGAAGGAGTTTCTAACCAAGGACGCGGCGGACGGAAAATACCAAGATTTTGTGTTGGCAGACAACGAGACCTTTTTTGCAGAAAACGTAGACCACCTACTGACATTCATCAACACGGTTATGCAATCGCCAAAAGACCAGCAAGAAGAAGTCAAAATGAAAATGGCGACAACCTCTCACAAAGGGCTCCAAGGATTTAAGAAGAAGCTAACAACCAGCCCGTTTGAGACTGCCTACTACAGCCAAACGCCTTATCAGTTTGGCGTGTTTGGGGCTAAATACCAGGTTGCCCCCACCAGCCAAAATCAAGTCCCGTCGGTCGTTCCACCCGTTGCAACGCAACCCACATCCAAGGACTTTCTTCGCGAAGCCATGGTCAAGCGATTAGCGGCTGGGAATGCCCCAGTCAGTTTTGACTTCGGTGTGCAGTTGCAGACAGACGTTGAGAGTATGCCAATCGAAGATCCCACAAAAAAATGGACTTCAGCGTTCACCAAATTGGCTACCATCAAAATCGAGCCGAAGGTTTTTGATACACCGGAGCAGAATAAATTGGGTGAAGAGCGTTCGTTCAATCCGTGGAATGCACTTCAAGAGCACCGCCCCTTAGGAGGCATCAATAGGGCTCGCCAAAAAATCTATCAAGAAAGCCAAAAGCTAAGAAAATCAGTCGGCGCTATGTGATAGATAGTACCCATCACACTCCGTGTGATGTTGCCTCAGAAAGCACAGGTTTTTAATCGCGGAAATCACACGGAGTGTGATTGGTACTTTAAAATCACAGCCACAGAGCGAGCCACCCAGTTTATAGGTAGATTTCAAACTGCCCCTCGCCTAAATCTTAGTGGATTCGTCCAGCGCGTCTAAACTCTGGCGAGTTCGGCTACTGCCAAATTCAGTCCACCAAATTTGGTGCTATGGCCGATCAAACCTTTTGCGGAGCGTTTCCAAACTTTGGCGGGCTTCCACCCAATCCGGCAATAATTGCGTTACCCGTTCTAGATACGGAATCCCTTTCTCTGGAAACCCGCAGGCATCCCAGGCACCTCCAATTTTCAGCAACACCTCGACGCTATCCCGTTCGGACTGAAGAGCTATCTCAAAATGCCCAATCGCTTCCAACGGCATTGTGCTCATCAGCATGTCCCCCAGGGCTCGGTTGTAATCGAACGACAACGGCTCAAGCGAGACCGCTCGTTTCATGCTTTCGATGGCTTTGTCAGGGTCCGTTTCTAGAGTCGCTAGAGTAGCATGGGCTGTCGAAAGCTGATCGTCCAAGGCAATCGCCCTTTCGCAATACGCTACCGCCTCCGCATTGCGCCCATTCGCGATCAAAGCAGAAGCATAATCCACATTCGCTTTGGCGGAATTGGGACGGTGTTCGAGATTGTCAAGACTACAGGTGACTGCCTGCGATAAACTGCCGCTGCGGATTTGAGAAGCAATTAGACTGCTTTGAAGCTCCTCGTCGTTTGGAAACCCAAGTACCGCTGCTGTGTAGTACTTGACAGCTTCGGCAAAGTTTTCAAGCCGGGTTTGGAGATGCGCCATATTCGCGATTGCATCTAAATCATTGGGGTTGTTTTGAAATGCACGTTCCAAGTGCTGGCCAGCCAGTTCATAATTCTTCATTTCAATGAGCAAGCCTGCATAATTGGCGTTGGCGCTAGGGTCATTGGCTGCAATTTCGAGAGCGCGTTCAAAGTGCTCGCATGCCTCTGCGTACCTCTTTTCCTTTGCCAATAGTCCACCCAGTCCCACCCAGACAGTCACGTTGCGAGGAGATTTCACAAGGGTATCTTTCCAAACGGAAGTCTCGGATTCGTAGACTTTATTCCTCTCGAACGCGGTTATTCCTAAGGCAAGGGCAAAAAGCATGCTCGTCCCAAGATGGATACGCGAAGCGTACGCTTTTGAAACGCCACTCCGCGAAAGCAATTCATAGGCTCCCGTAAGTGCCAGCGCTATCACAGCCGCCAAAGGTAAATACATTCTATGTTCGAATGCCAGATCCTTAATCGGAATGACGCTCGATGTGGGCGCAAGCACAAGGAAAAAACAGCCCCCCAAGAAACCCCAGTGAGGATGATGAAAGACTGCCCAAACCGTAGAAGCAAGGAGTGCACTCACGAAAAGGAACTGCGGCAGAACTTCCTGGATCGCATGCGACACCGGCCACGCAAGGTAAACACATTGGCCTCGCGGCCAAACGGCCAAAGACAAATAGTGGACAAGCACGCTCGATTGACTGAGCAGATACGTCCAAGAAGTTAATCCCTCGACCTGGTAAAGTGATCCGTTGGAGTAGTCCAATCGGTAGTGTACCATCGACCAAACCAACACCGTCCAGGTAGAAGATAAGATACCGTAGAAATACTTCCGCTTTAGAAAAAGCTCCCGCCAACTGGAAGCCATAAACGCTCGGTCGTACCAGAGGACAACGAGCGGTGCCGAAACCATCACTTCCTTGCATCCCATGCCAAAGGCACAGGCAACGATGGAGCAAAGCATCCAAAACCAACTGGTCTTCGAGTCTTGCGACCTTGCAAAGCAATAAAGAGTTGTAAGATAGGCAAGTCCCATCAAAGATTCAAGCCTTTGGACAATGTACGTTACCGCTTGCGTATTGAGTGGGTGTACGACCCAAACCACGGCGATTGAAAACGCTAGGAGAGGGGCCGAGGCATGATATCGCGGACCGCAACGTCGCAATGACCGTTTGACAAAACCATACAGAAACAAAGCGCCAATTAAGTGAATACCTAGATTTGCAAAGTGAAACCCGAAAACATCGTACCCGTGACAAGCATAGTTCAACGCGAACGTGTATTGTCCAAATGGCCGGTTCGAGTTCTGCATCGCCACCGACGGAGGCCAAAGCGTCCGAATCGATGGCTCGTTGACGATCCGTGCGATATCGTCGAAAAGGAAGGGGACTTCAAAGGTATTGCAATAGGAGGCAATTCCTGAAGCAAGAATGGTCGCGACACAAACAACTTCCAAGATCGTTTTTCGTGCAGCGGAATTGGACGCGTTGTAGCTCATCTTGGGTTCAGCTTTTGGAAACACGTCACACGGAAGTCCTGTCGCAGTGAATGCACGATTTGAAAACAAGAATAGGCCGGTTCGCCTGTTCCTGAAATTGGATTGTCCGGTTCCTTATCAATTCGATAGTCTGGTCGTATCGATTGCATGGGCCGTACCGATAGTATGCCATTTGTTGGTCTCGATCCATAATCGAACGCCCGACTGCGCATTGCCTGACACTGTTGGTTCATGTAGTCTCAGGGGTGCCGTCGGGTGTCCGCCATTTCTTTGCCAAAGCGAATTATGCCACAAAAATCTTGCGAAAGGAGGATCGCGGTTGTCATACCGTGCTACAAGGTAGCCAACCACTTGGCCGACGTACTTGCCAGGATCGGACCGGAAGTAAGTGACATCTATTGCAGCATTGACGGTTGTCCCGAGGGGAGCCGCGAGGTCGCCTCGAGGGCTCAGAGCCTAGACCCAAGAATCCAGGTTCTGTTTCACGAAAAAAATTCCGGCGTGGGCTTTGCTTTTATGGCAGGCGCGCGAAAGGCGTTCGCCGATGGTGCTGAAATCGTCGTCAAATTGGATGGCGATGGCCAGATGCCACCAGAAAAGATCCCCGACCTAGTGGAGCCATTGATCCGGGGCGAAGCGGATTTTTCGAAAGGCAACCGCTTCTTTCATCTTGAGGATCTTCAAACGATGCCAGTGATCCGAATGATCGGGAATGCTGGGTTATCATTCTTCTCAAAACTTTCCACAGGATATTGGAACCTGTTCGATCCAACGAATGGCTTCATTGCCCTACGTGCTGATATCGCCATTCGATTACCTTGGGAGAAAATCGATCAAAAGTACTTTTTTGAATCCGACTTGCTCTTCCGACTTTACACGCTTCGCGCGATCGTGGTGGATGTGCCAATGAAATCGCACTATGGCAGCGAACAAAGCCATTTGAACATTTTTCGAGCAGCGGTTTATTTTCCGTTTTATCATTTGCGAAACTTCCTAAAACGCACCTTCTATTGTTACTTTTTGCGAGAGTTCAACATTGCCTCTTTGAATCTTATCCTAGGGTTAGGTTTGATCGGGTTTGGCTTGAGTTTTGGATTGTTTCAATGGATTCGAGGCTACGAACTCAATCAACTCGCATCGGCTGGTACCGTTATGTTCGCCGCGTTGCCTCTCATCCTGGGTTGGCAAGCGCTCCTGGCCTTCTTTGCGTTCGATGTCGGGAATGTCCCAAGAAAGTCGATGCGGTAAATTGCACAGAACTCCTGAACTTGCCCGCGAAGCCGAGCGGCAGACAGAAGGCCAGCGGCAGACAGAAGACTACCAGGCTAGGCCACCGAGTGGCATAAGTGACACGAGTGGCACGCGTTCCACCCGTGCTGGCCGTGCCACCTGAGCCTCCGACGTTTTTGCAACCGTCAATCAATCCAGGCGATTAATGACTCGCATTTCGTGCCGATGTTAGCTGGCCGTACATTTGGTCGATGCCATGTCGAAGCGTCCACGATCGCTCTGTTGGGCAAGTTTGATTACTAGCTGTTTGCAAAACTTGAGTCATGTGACTTTTCAGTGATGGACTCATGGGAGAATTTTTCAGCGAAGTCATCGTGCTTTCGTAAAGCTGAGCACACGCTTGATGATGACCAGCGTTATACAATCCAGAACCTTGAGCAACCGCGTGTTCAAGAGTTCGTTTGATATCAACTCCCTTGGCCGGCGGCATGAGGACTGCATCAACGACATGAACCACACCATTGGCAGCATCGAGATCGGTTGCTACGAGCTTTGTCGCATTGATCCTCACGCCATCTGATCCAAGGTTGATTGCAACCGGTGCACCAAAAAGCGTGACTGCCGATTTCAGCGTTACAACATCTTCCGAGTAAACTCGACCCGAAACGACGTGGTACTTGAGAATGTCAACGAGTTTTTGTTTGTTTTCAGGTTTCAGTAAGTCCTGAATCGCGCCATTCGGAAGATTTGCAAACGCTTCGTCGGTTGGGGCAAAAACGGTAAACGGACCAGCGCCCGACAAAACTTCCGCCAGACCTGCCGCTTTCACGGCGGCTATCAGAGTCGTGAATTTTCCAGCCGCTGAAGCAATCTCCGGAATCGACTTGTCAGAGGGCAAGATGACGGAATCGATAATGTGAATCACTCCGTTGTCGCATTCTATATCGGTGACAAGAACTTTTGCATTATCGTAAGCGTACAGAGCCATCGGTCGAGATTTTCGCCGGGGGTGACCGAGCGACCGCGGTGCGGGCTAAGCCGACAGGCCCGTCGGTCCGGACTTTC
>JAYTVM010000058.1:0-8248 GCA_043743995.1 Pirellula sp.
AAAACAAGCGGAACAAAGGCATGCACACCAAGGGCTCGATCGTCGCGCCTCGGTCGGTGTTATTGTTAACTACTCGCCCTGGGTGATGCCAGGGCGTTCGGTTGGGCGCGCGTTCTGTTGCGATGGAAGCCTTACTGCAACTTCGAAACGCAGATAGTCTTGTCAAACGGCAAAAGGGGTCAGGTCTCTTTGTTGTGATTTGGCTTTGTCAGTGAGCCCTTTTTCGGTCGACCGCGAGGTCGCATGGTTGATTCGAGATTCAATCTTCGGGCCACGGACTCGGTCCATCCTTCGTCGCCATAGGGCTGCCCGCGATGTGCACATCGCCTAACTGCTTCCAGTTCCTTCTCGCTCAGCGCTTCGTTCACACGGTGAATCCAGTTCGGAAGCCTTGATACGGGCCACGCAGACAGTAGATTCGGTTTCTGCTCCGGTTTTTGGAGCCATCTGTACAAGGAACCCCATTGCCACTTTTCAGCTTGATCAACCAAGCCTGCTCTCAACGCGTTTCTTTCCACATAGCGACAGACAACTAGAAAATGTTCATCGCTTTGAATCGGAAAGCTTTTGAAACGTTGCTGGTAGACATGCCCAAGTCCTTGAGTGTGGTAGTGAGCGTGGTACCGCATCGTGTGCGTACCACCGATCCATTTCATGGATCGGCTCAATTCACCGTCGACCAACGGTCGCAGCACGAGATGGTAGTGATTGGGCATCAATTGGTAGGATAGCAATTCAATTTGGTAACGCTCCAGTGCCTCGCCAAGAATTCTTTCGAAGGCGACATAGTCCTCATCCTTGTGAAAGATGGTTGCACGCAGATTTCCTCGATTGAGGGCATGGTAGATTCCAAAAGCTTCATCGGCGCGTGGTGGTCGTGGCATTTAATCAGTATACCGCTCGAATCCATTCACGTAAAAAGACCTGACCCCTTTTACTTCTGCCACGTAAAGAGACCTGACCCCTTTTCTGTGACCCCTTTTCTGACCCCTTCTGACCCCTTCTGACCCCTTTTCCTTCTTCCAAGCGAATGTCGCAAAGTCGAATTGCGTGCAAATGGGGGAGATTACCGTTGAAGTCAGGGTAAGCGGCTCAAATGACTTCATGATTGAACTGACCACATCGGGCAAATAGTCCACTGCACTTACCGGGTCCTGAATAATTGTGTTGTATATTTTCGCGTTAAAGTGTAGCTTAGACCTATTCTAGACGCGTTGTCTATTTGTTTCAATTCTTTCTATTTGTCATTCTGTAGGAGACATTCATGTTTTTCCACTTTCCCGATAAATCAAAACGGACCGCGTTTACGCTGGTCGAATTGTTGGTCGTTATCGCCATTATTGGAATCTTGGTAGGCTTGCTGCTGCCAGCGGTCCAAGCTGCCCGAGAAGCCGCGAGACGTATGCAATGTGCAAACAATGTTAAACAGATCGCGTTGGCCTGCCATAACCACGAAAGTGCATTCAAGACCTTACCACCCTATAACATTGTAACTACGAACAGCTTGGCGACGGGACATTATCTGTTGTTGCCCTTTATTGAGCAAAGCAACGTCTATGCACTAGGCAATGGCTACTCTTGGAGAGTCCGATCAACGGGCGTTCCTTCGTACGGGTGTCCCAACGATTTAACGGTCGACGGCGGTCGATACTCCGGGGTAGCGATTACTCGAGCTGGGGCACGAGTCAATGATGCTACTCTCGGACCGTTCGGTGCAACGAGCTATCCTCTCAATGGTCAAGCCTGTAGCGTTAGCTACGAACGAGGGCACCCCGTAAAAGCCACAGGTCGCTTTTCAACTCTAACGGATGGCACCAGCAATACGTTGTTATTAGGTGAACGGCTGGCAATGTGCACTGGACCAAACTATCCAAGCCCAACCGCAAACCCCAGATTGGCCAACGGTTCTATCACATTTGCCACCTGGGCACGAAGCGGACGACATAATACGCTTGCCCCGTGGCCAGATGGCGGACCCACAGCGCCCGACTTCACACCTACATCCGTCGCACCTGGCGGCGCGTACAGTTGGTGGGATTGTGCGATTTTGGATGGCGATTACCGAGATCCAAACGCTAAAAATAATGGCCCAGGTCCCAGAAGTGATCCGAACTTTCGGCAGAACTGGGATGGTGGCGTTGTGAATCCAGGCGGAATCCAAGGGGGCGCAACAGTTACTTCATGTGATTATCGTCGCTTACAAGGCTTGCATACCGGTATCATGACTGCGGGACTCGCTGATGGAAGCGTACGAACAATATCTGTCTCAATCAGTGCGTTGACGTTTCAACGGATCTGTGACCCCCGTGATGGTCAAGTACTAGGGAGCGATTGGGAGTAGTTATGGCTTTGAATAATCGATTGTTTTTTTTCGGTTTGATCTGTTTTGCGGCAATTTCCGTCGGGTGCAATCCTGGGCCCAAAGTCGCACAGATTTCTGGGACCGTCAATTTCAAGGGGAAGCCAGTTCCGGCTGGCTACATAACCTTCACGCCTGACGTAGCAACGGGGACTTTGGGCCAAGTGGTTGGTTTCCAAATTAAGGATGGTAAGTACGATTCCAAAGCGAATGTGCCCCCAGGGCTCCCACCAGGAAGCTATAAGGTTCGGATTGGAGGATTCGATGGAGTTAAGATTCCAATGTGGGGTCAGGGAAAGCAAATCTTCAATCCCATTGAAGATTATTGCACCGTCCCTGAAGCAAGCTCAACCAAGGATTTTGAAATTCCAGATTCCGCTGGGCAGAATGTGAAGATCGAGCCAACTGCTGACACCTAACCCAACAGCAATGGCCACAGTTGCAAGAGGATTCGCTACGATCCGGCAACGCGCCAGACGCTATCGTTCCGTCCCGTTTCGCTCACGCAATCGAGCTTGCAATTGCGCTATCCTAGATGCGAGTTGATCAACCGTCATTCGTGACAATTCTTCGTCCGACATGACTTGTCCAATTGGTCCATCGAACGGATCGTTCTTTAACCACGGATCTCGCGAATAGCGCGGACTCCAGAATGTCTTGGCACGATGCTACGCGACAAATCACTTAACCTTGTAGCCAGCAGCATAGGAAGTGTGTTCGCCTTCACGACGTCAGCCCGCCAGGAAAGAGTCGACATAAACCTCCACATAAATTGAGGAACCCTTATAATCGCTGCTAGTCGATCCCGCCGATTCTTCTCGGAGAGTACCATGAACTACTGCTTCTTTCTATTCTTCGCACTTGTCGCAACACTCTCACTTGCCAATGAGCAATGGTCGCAATTGCAGGGGGATTCGCTGCGATCTGGCAACGCGCCAGACGCCATGATTCCAACCCATCTCGGACTCGTCGGTGCGGTACCATTGACCGATGGGATCTACTCGGCCCCTGCGATTGCCGATGGAGTTGTCTATGTTGTGGATGGTTCGGGTGTCGCATCCGCGATCGATGCAAACACTCTGTCCGTCAAGTGGCAGTTTCGTTCGCGAGGCGGCGCAGGAAATTGCAATAACGTCTCGTCGCCGGCCGTGGTCGGACCTTACTTGCATTTTGGAACGATGGCGGGATATTACTACGTTTTAGATCGAGCGACCGGCAACGTTGTCACAGAACTTGATTGTCAGGACGCCATCTTTTCAAGCCCCGCCGTTGGTGACGACCGAGTTTACTTTGCCACCCTCGGTGCTCAGGTCTATTCGGTTGAGCCAAATGGTACCGTCGTTTGGAAGTGGGATTTTGTAAAAGAGGTTGTCGGTTTTGAGGGTGACCGATGGAGCGGAGAAGATTGGTTGAGAATGCGTAAAGATCGGGTTACGTGGCGCGATCATTTTGTCTGCTCTCGCGATATTTCTCTAATCGGCAAGACAATCGTAATGCCAGCAGGTGGTCGAACGGTTTTCATTGACGATTTAGGAACCTCGCCCAAACTCAGAGTCGTCGGCCAGATTCCGGCTTACGATGGGGAAGAATACCCCGCGACGTTTGGGCAAAGCGCCGATGCCTCAGGAAATGTCTACGTGCAGTGGCATCGACGCGACAACGCCGGACGAGTCGAGAAAATGCGACTGGATGGCGATTCTGTCAAAACGGAATTCGTCAGCGGCACACAGACCGCCATACAGTTGCCTGGCTTGTTAGGCTTCGCGTCCGTGAGCGTTCGCGGCGACGACGTCTATCGAGTCAAGCCGGAACGGGGCCTTGGGCTCTGCCGCCATCGTGTTGGGAAAGAGCAGCCCGAGGTTCTTTGCACGGCACCTGCCATCTCCCCACCTTTGATCACGCGTGAACACGTTCTTTACGGCGGACTCGATGGCAAGCTGCGTGTGGTTTCACTCAATAGGGGCGAACCTGCTGAGTATGCAACCGCCTTCGGTTCGCCAATTTCCGCCCCGTTAGCTATTGCAAATCAACGCGTCTATGTCGCTTCGGAAGATGGTTACCTGTATGTATTCGGTAGAGACGGGAATGCACCGTTACCCACCAAAGATTTAAGAGTTCGCGACATTCGAAGCCCGTTAACCAATGCGCTGGCGGATTCCAAATACGATTGGTACACGAATTACGGCGATTTTGGGTGCACGAATTCGAATGAACAAGGGCTTGCACCGCCATTGCGAATGCGGTGGGCTCGCCGGCTTGAGGGGACCGTCAAGCATCTACCAGTTTGCGGTGGCGGTCGCATGTACACCCATACTGCGGAAGGACAAATCATCGCCGTGGAGCAAGACACAGGCCGCATGCTCTGGCGTCGCTATTGGCCGGACGTATATCTCTCGTTTACCTCACCTCTGTACGTCAATGGAAAGCTGTTGGTACCTCAAGCAGGTATCAAACAATCCCGCATGCGATGTTTGGATGCCGCGACGGGTGAACTGCTTTGGGAGGTCCCTTTCTCGGGCTCGCCTAGTTGGAGTCGACAGTTTCCGCCGGTCGTTCACGGCAATCTCGCGATCTATGCTTCTGGTTCGGGCCAATACGCGGCGCAAGGCACGGAGAAGCCGTTTACCTTTAAGGGAACGCCTGAGCCGGCAGACGGAAAAGAGGTCATGAGTTGGATCTACTCCAACGACAACCCTTATTATCCGAGTGACAATCGGCCATTGCTTTGGGCTTGGGATCTCGACACCGGCAAAGTCGTTTGGCAAAAAGACTTTTCAGCGTTGGGACGTGGCGGTAATGATTGCGGTATTTGCATGCTCGATGGCAAACTTTTTTATTCAACCTTCTTTGGGTACTCGGCCAGTCATCGCGCTCGGCGTGGCTTGCCGGTCGAGAACAACGGGCTGACGGCATGCCTTGACCCAATGACAGGCGAATCGATATGGCAGACCAACAAGTATTTTGTGACCGCAAAATGCACATTGTCTGCCCGCGATGGTCGCATCTACATCGGCGGTAACAATCAAGCCTCGGAGCTTTCCACCGATCGATTTGTTTGGTGTTTGGATGCGAAAGATGGCTCGTTGGTTTGGCAGTCCGATCCGATCACTTCCGCTTTGAACGTGGTTAGCGTCGGAAAGGATTTCATCTTTTCCAACGCATTGCGAGGCCGAGGCAATGTCTTCGATCGCGACAAAGGGACTGTTATTGGCGGCGTGGATCACAAGTATGCCTGCTGCCGATTTACGATGTCGGAACCGTATATTCTCGGGGCGAATATGGACATGATTGACTTGTCGAAGAACAGCCAACTCGTATCGACAGGACCCGCCATCGATTCTCGGGAGTGTTTGGGGGCGATCGTTTCGAACGGTCGTATTTTCTATATTTCCCAAGCAAGCGGATTTGTGGTGTCACAGACCTATGGCGAGGATTCGAAAAAATTATTAGCCCCATGGCAGCGCGGGCAAGAATAGAACGAAAACGTTGAGCGTGTGGCACACCTAAAGCGTGTGGTACGTACCCATCACGCTCCGCGTGATGTTGGAAACCCTAATTCTTGAGCTTGACAGACACGAGCTAGCGATTCAACACGCCCTTCGCAAACTCAGGGGCGTGCCACACGATCGGGAAACCTAGGGGGCGTGCCACAACGGGGGGCGAAACGCGAAAATCAGCCGAAGGCCGCAAGCTCTCGCCAGCGTTCAAGGTTGACTTGTTCGATAAGGGTGACGTAACGAAAGAAGGCCGAGAACGGTTCGCACCGGGCCATGATTTCATCAAATACTTGGTCCGTACAGAGCCCGTTTCGTGGATGAATCAGTGTCATGTGCGGACGATGCTTTCGCGGTATCGAATGACTGCTCGAGAGAATCGCATGGCGGAGCGAATCAAACGAATCGGTTGAGCCAATGGCTGGAAGGTAGACCAAGTTGTTATCGCGGATTGGCATACCAAACTCCAGCTCAACTTCGATCGTGCCTTGATCCAATAGTCGCGACGCTAGTTCGCCCCAGTCGGAGACTTCGTCTTCTCGACAAAGAGTCACGTGGGCACGAATCAATTCGAACTGGTGGCGATTGAATTGCGAACGAAGCGATTCGATACGATCGCTGTGCGGCAAAGGAAGGTACAGGGTCGCTTGGCGTCGTTTGGTCAATAATCTGTCCCGCTGACATGTTTCCTTCGTCGCTTCAGTTCTTTGCAGGCAGCATCGGGGTTTGTGCAAAGCGAGCAGCTCGTAGTTCCACCCGCGGACGTTGGATTGGCTATGCCACCGCAGGAACCTTTGAGGCTCTTCCCGCTCAGCATCACCCCTACGGCCATTCCAATCGTAACCAGTAAAAAAACGCCCAGGCTAAGTCCGAAGACCGTTACCCACATTATCCAGCTCATGAACCACCTATTCCGCCACCGTTAGCTGCTTGCTGACCTCTGGAAAAAGCTCTGTAAATCGAGTTGAACACGTTGACGGAATCTGGCCGTTCTTCCTTTGCATGAGAAGTACAGCCCAGTTCTTGGTCTCAGCCAGTTGCAGTCCCTGCTCAGGTCCTAAGACCATCATGCAGGTAGCGATCGCATCGGCTAAGGCGCAATTATCGGCGACGACCGATGCGGAAGCAAGCGGATGCGTAACGGGGCGACCGGTGTTTGGATCGATCGTATGGGAAAATCGCTGGCCTTCGGATTCGAAAAAATTTCGATAATCACCGCTCGTCGCGAGGGCAACGCCCGAGAGTCCAATAATGGTTTTGATCGATCGCTTGAAATCAAGCGGGGCTTCGATGCCAACTTGCCACGGTTGGCCATCGACTCGAGTTCCGCTGGCGAAGATCTCCCCTCCGATCTCGACAAAGTAATTCTTAATACCGTTGGTCTCGATGACTTTGCCAACGCGATCCGCACCATGCCCCTTGGCAATCGCCGAGAGATCCGCTTGCAATTCCGGATCCGACTTCTTCAGAGCTGGTGGATCGAATCGGACCGAAAGATTCTTGTAACCTACGTGGGCACTGGCTGCATCCAATTCCGTGTCCGTCGGGATACTGTTCTTGCGTTTGACTGGGCCGAATCCCCAGAGATTGACTAGCGGCCCGACTGTTACGTCAAAGGCTCCGTCTGACACCATCGATATTTGCAACGACAAATCGACTACCTCGGCGGTTTCCAAAGAAACAGAAAACCAATCCGTCGATTTCGAATCATTGAATTGTGTGATTTCCGAATCCTTTAAATAGGTGGACATCTGCTGATTGACCCGTTTTAATTCCTCGTCGATCAACCGATGCATTTCCTGTCTGGATGGGCTTCCTAACTCCGGAAGAAACCGAACCGTGTAGGTGGTTCCCATGGTGGAACCCTGCAGCAATTGCGAAGTTTCAGTCGGTTTGGTTTGCGGTCGACTGCAACTCGATGACAATGCCGGTAACAGGCAGATGAGTACAGCAACGACAATGGACCGAGAGAGTGAGATTAGAGTCGATGAACGCAACATGGTTTTTCCACACGTGTAAATTTTTTATCGCCTTTCGCTCCCAAGCTGCGAAATTAACTCGCAAAGTGTCCACCCTCGTGTGGCACGTCCCTGAGTTTACGAAGGGCGTGGTGAGTCGCACCTGCCACAACTCAGAAGTGTCACGCTTTGGCAACTTGCCCCTCGGGAGCAACGCTGTGAAGCATTTTCGTCCGATCGGAGCTTGCCTCCGACGGACGCTGTTTTGGCGTATACGTAGGACGCCAAAACAAGGTTGAGGGGAGGCAAGCTCCCGCTCAACCTAGGTGACTTTCTCGTAAACGCACTTTTGCGGAGCAAAAGGCGAGTGCGCCTTTAAAGGCGATTGATTTGCTGGGTGGAAGTCCTAGTCAGGGTAACGTTACCGCCCTGTATCC
>JAYTVM010000059.1:0-31946 GCA_043743995.1 Pirellula sp.
GCTCTCCACCTTTGCTCACGCAAACGCAGTTACCACTGTCGGATACAGGGCGGTAACGTTACCCTGACTAGGACTTCCACCCAGCAAATCAATCGCCTTGAAAGGCGCACTCGCCTTTTGCTCCGCAAAAGTGGCGTTAACGACGCACACTTTTGCGGAGCAAAAGGCGACACTAATAAATTCACAGCCGACGAGCAAAAGGCGACAATATTTACAAAACGAAAACTAAGGCTGCGAAAGCTGGGTTTTGGTTCGGGACCGTGCGTAATCATCCACCTCCCGAACCAGCGGAAAGAGTTTGAAATCGATTTCCGGGTAGTTTCCGTTCGATTTCTCTCGTTCCAATAACGCGTTTAGGATTGGTAGTGTTGCTTCTCGCAACTCCGCCACATGGAAGGCAGGAATCGCAACTTGGCAGACCGTTTTGAGAACTGCAATCGATTTTTCGGTTTGATACAGATCGTGCAGTTTACGAAGAAGTATTTTGGCTCCTGCAAAATCTTTTTTGGCGATAGCGATCTGAGTTTTGAGGATCATGCACTCCAACGTATTTGGGCGTTGGTCCATCAAAGATTCCAGCTCGCTGAGGCGATTGGATTGAGATGCATTTTCAACCAGTTTTTCCGCAAGGCAAGTCGGCTGTTCATGCAATAGATGCAGTAATCTAGCCTCATCCGGATAGATAAATACATCGCGTTCATCCGGCAGTATTTGTCCCAACAAAAACTCATAGCGCTCGTTAGCAAAAGTGCGACTGTCTCCCCAACGTTGCATTACGGTCAGAATTGCATGAATTGCAGTCTTGTCCGAAGCCTCCTTAGTAATTTGATACTCAATGCCAAACGACACCGTGCGTGCATTGCCCAGGGTTGGTAACTTGGATTTGATTGTTGCCGCAATGATTTTCTTGGAGATGTCGACTTGCCCTTCATCGACAGCCAGATTTGAGACTCGCATCAACCATTCGAATTGACTTTGCTTCAAATGGTTTGCCTTAGAACCGATGGCATGGTCACCAGCAATCCTACCAACCAACTCCAGCCATCTTGCTCCCCCTTGTTCTGCCCTACCATATTGAATTTGAACTCTTCCCCACTCAAGCAGAATGACATTGGTAAGTTCTGCCTCTGGAGTTGATTCCGGCGATGGCGAATTGTTTCTTTTGATTGAATTGATGCTCGAACTTGGGTATGTGCTCAAAGGGACATTTGGAACAGGATTGAATCTTGCATCACGATTTAGCCCTAGCAATGTTCCTGCATCGATGAGTCTTGCTGCTTTCAGAGCTCGCGTTGCCAAGTGTTCGGCTGCTTCGATGTGTTTTCCTGCAATGTAACATTGCTTAGCAACCAGCCAAGTGGACACGATTGATTGTGCGAAGTCGGGGGTCTGTATCGGCGTCGATGGGTTCTGAGCGATTGCAATCCATTTTTCCAATTCGAGGTCGAAGGTTGCAGCGATACGTTCAGTTTCGCGCAGGGCTATTTCCGCGTCCCCCTGTCCTGTCGCCAATCGGATTCTAGCCAGGGTTGCAGGTACCGTGATGTCGGTCGGGTGCAATACGGCTAACTCATGAAGCCCCTTTTCGATATCGGCCAAACTGTTTGCCTTGGCGTGTTGGATAAGTGTTTTCTGAAGCACGCTTTCGATCCATTGGCTTGGAGTCTCTTTTGCCATTGGCACTTGGTGCATCAATTCCAACGCCGGTTGATTCCTGGTGGTACGGTCTTGAAGCAGTTCGAAGACCGCTTTATCGGCGGGAAACGACTCAAGTAAAGCGATCGCGGCTCGTTTGCCAGCCTCGCGGGTGGTTACCTTCCCAGTACTTTGCCCAACACCCATTGGACTCAAAGTAGGATTTCTTTCAAAGAGACGATAGCTCTCAACCGGCAGACTCAGCGTCAACATGCGATCGGCCAGTGTAACAATCGTATTCGAATTGGATTGCCCCGATGATGAGCCTTGACCTTGTGGGAGGGCCATCGAAACTTCTCGGCCGCTTTCGTATTCCCGCGTCAGCAACTCAATGGCCTTTCCGCGTTGGCCTTCTGCGATCCATAATTTTGTCAACATCATGACGGGTTGTTGATCGGGACTGACGAGCATGAATGCATAGCTGCCGATAAGAGTTTCCAGCAATCGAATCGCGGCTGCGCGTGTCTCTGGCAATTCGGAGAACTCGTTGGCTAGTCGCCAGGCAACCCCTTCCGGACATCCGATGTGGAGTCGTTTGATTGGGGCTAGTTCGGCAAACTGCTGCTTGGCTTCGACTGTCCGATCGGTTCGGGCTGCAATCATGGCCAACATCATTTTCCCTGCGTACCAGCCCGGCATGCGTTGCACGCCAGTTTGGATGGCAGGCTCCAGCTTGTGTGACACGTCCTCCCGGCTATGGTTTCGCAAGAGCAACTCAAAAAGAAGCATGTCGCCCCCTTGCTGATAGCTTAGGTTTTGCGCGCGTAATCCAAACCATGGATCGTTGATCGCTTCATTCTCATTGGGAATGAGTGCGTCCATCGTAAAACTCAAGAGTCTTGGGTAGATTCTGCTGCCGATAGGGTAGAGCAACTGAAGTGATTGTTGCCGAATCGATGGATCCAGATCAACTAACTTCTCCAACAAGATTGCACCGATTTCAAAACCATTAGGAGTGTGGATCAAGGTTGATGCAACCGCCAATACCTCGTTGCGATTGGAAACCGCTTGGAAATGGATCGTCTGAATTGTCCTTAGCAAATCCGTTGACCGTCCCGACGACTCGAACCATGCTTGGAGTTCAGTCATCATTAGGAGTCCAGTATTTGGGTCACGGCGCAAGAGTTCGATATATTGATCGCATGCTTCGTCTCTACTGGACTTTCGAAGCATCTTCGCAAGATGAATGCGCATCTGGGTCGCACTTGGACGAAGCTGAAGAGCCTGTACCATCATCTTTTCTGCGGCGGCCGAGTTGCCCGCGACCTCGTGGTACTCTGCTAACTGTTCGAGCAATGCGAATGAGCTTGGGGAGTTCGTAATCCGATTCTCCGTCTCCGCGATGAGTTTATTCAACTCGCCGTATTTGTTTAAGACCTCAAACGCAGACTTTCGAAAACCGTCTGCGACGTCGACCGGACTAGTTGTTGCCGGACTAGTTGTTTGAACAACAGTCGACGTGACCCCTTGAGCATTGGTAGTTGTTGTGATTCTTTGGCCATAGTTGACTCTTGCGTAGTTCGAGACCAATGGAGAAAACTTTCTAGGCTTACTCACCATTTGTCTCGCAATTTTGATCGCTTCCGCGGAGTTGCCATTTTTCACATACTCGTTCATTTCTTTGATGCGAACGGCTTCCGCTGACAGCATGGGCTTAGGCGTTGAGCGGGGAGCAGCGACGGCGGTACCTGTCGTGCGATTTGGCAATATCCCTGATGCGCTAGCGATTCCCATAGCGTTTGCTTGTTGCAGGACCCCTCGGATCGATTGCAACGTTATGGGGTCCAGTTTTTGAGTCGCAAGTGCATTGAGCGACGCTTCCATCTTCGGTTTGTCGCCTAAGGATGCGGAAGCGTGGAGAAGGATCAATTCTCGGAGTAACAAGTCTTGCGAATTTGACGGAGAAACGGCCTCGGCAATTTTTCTGGCCTCTTGGAATTTCTTCAGAGTCAGCAAGGCCGCGGCCGCATGCAGAGCACAATCCGGCTCTCGCCCGATTAATTCCATCGCCTCGTACTCACTAATAGGAGCACTCTTTGCCAAAGTCAGGTCGTCAACGGTTAGCGCGTATCGCAATTGTTCAAGTGGCCTTAATGACGCATCGGAAAGCTCGACGCGTGCTTGCATGTAGTTCCGCCAATCCGCGGATCGATCCGACTGAACGAACAACGCCTTGACGGATTGGGCAACTTTTTGTTGCTCGTCCGAAAAGAAACTCGTACCCCAAGTTGGCAGCGTAGTTGGCACTTGCATCACTGGCACTTGCATCACTGGTGACTGGCCCCCGGTCAACGACCAAGTGCTCAATGTTGGGAACTGTCGCTTCCTGAATTGCTGATTCGCAGTTGCCAAGACCGAATCCAGAATACGAATTGCCGATTCCGTAGTGGCATGATCACCCCAAGTCTCAAGCAGCCGAACAGCGAATTCGCTAGGAGACCCTGGCGAAGGAGTTGATGCTGTCGCGGCCAACGGTAGGGTGGTCACCGCATTACTCTCTTCCAAATATTGAAGATGCAATTCGAACCATCTTAATAACGGCAGTTCGATTTCGTTGAATCGACTGGCACCGAGCAAGAATTCGCACAACGATGCGAGTTGAAACTCAGTATTGGCGAATTCCCGTTGGCGGTTCAAGAAAGCTTCAGCTTGTTCAGCATTTCCGGAAAAGCGAAGCTCATTGACAACCGTCCTAACGAACCCTTCGCTTTGGCGAGTCGCGTTGCCTGGCACACTCATTTGTGGATTGGAAAAAGATAAACTTCGCTGCATACTTTGAAGCATCATCGTCCGTTGCGCATTGGACATACCAGCCGATTGTTGTTGAATCATGATGGACATTTGCCTATTTGCGGCAACCCTTTGTGCATTGTAAACCGCTGCCATTGGTTGGGCGTTGGCACGGTTGTTCGCGGACGGAATAACGACGAACTCTTCTTTGGTCGACTCAAACGCTTCCAACATCAAGTCGATTTGCGAAGCGGACAACGGACTGCGATTCTTGTTTTCCATTGCAATCCCAGAAATTTGGCGACGTCGAAGGGTATCCAAAAAGTGCGATTGCATTTCGGGCTCGCCACTCACTGCAAGTGCTGTTTCTATCGGAATCTGCGTATTGGTATCTTGCCGAAACTTAACGATCGCCAAAGCGTCGATCAGCTCGGAACGTGTCGCGTGTCCTTTCGCTTGTTCAAGGACACGGCGAAGCCAATCCGATTGGACCGCCGCGTCTTTGGAATCGCAACATACCAACCAAGCAATGCACGCGATTCGCATCTCCCCGAAGTTCTCTGGCGACCACTTCTGCCCCGTTCCGACTTGAGTCGCGTCCACAGCAAATTTTCCTCGCCCCAAGGCGATGTCGGCTAGTTCAACTCGGTCAACAACCTCCAGCAACTTGGCATCCGAACTGATGGGCATAAAGCCTACGGACTTGGTTGAGGATGCTCCCTTCGACGAACCCCGCTTGCTCTGTTTGGTTCGTCGCAACGCCGAATCGCTGCGTTCGATGTCAAGCGTCAATAGATGTTCAAAGGTTGCTCTGGCTTGTGTCCATTGGTCGATTCCAGCCTGGGCAATTCCACGACGGAACAGCAACTCCCAATTGTGGGGCTCTTTGCGCAGCATGGGATCCAACGATTGCAAGACCAGTTCGTATTCGCCTCGTTGCAACAGCGCATCGAGGTTTTGCGATGCGGCCGCCGGATCGGGCTCGCTTTGAAGCAGCTTAACGACAATCTCGTTGGCTTCGTTCCAGTCGCCGCTCTGCCTAAGTAGACTGGCCAAGTACGATTCGTTTTCCTGTCCTGGTACGAATGCGACTAGTTGTCGCTGGTAGTCGATCGCCATCTCTAGGTCACCCGCCGACAGGCTTAGCCGAGCAAGTTGCTTTAGGATGTTCGTGTCGCGTGTCCGATCGGTAAGTAACTCTTCCATGGTCCGTTTGGCGCTGGCAAAGTCTGAGACGGACTGATGCACCTGGGCCAAGCAAATGGTCAAATCGCGACGCTGTGAAGGATCCTTTCGACCCGCTTCCAATCGGTCGATCAACGCAGGGATTGCGTTTTGACGCTGATAGGATTTGACCATTTTCACGATCAAATCAACTTTATCATCGAGCGTGTTGGCTTTAGCGAATGCTTGCCAATAGATTTCAATGGCTTCGTTGTAATTCTTGATTTCATTAAGCGCACTTCCGAGTGACAAGGTCAATCGGCTGGAGTTGGGATCAATGCGCAGTGCCTTGCGTAACGTCTCGATGGCTAAGTCCGGCTTTTTGGCTTGAATGCAGACTTGCGCAAGGAATTCGTAGCCCTCGATTTTCGACGGAACCGCTTGTACGACTTCCTTGGCTGTCTCTATCGCCTCCACAAAGTTTCGCTGCCGAATTTGCTGTTTTGCAATTCGCTCGAGATACTCTTGACGTCGTCGTCGATCCACGTCCGCCAGCTTACGAAGAGACTGAATGGATTGCTTGGCATCACCGAGTCCCTCGGCTATTTCCGACGAGAGCAGCAGCATCGAAAGATTTTTTTCGTCTAACTTCAACGCTTCGTTGACTGCGGAACCGGCTTCCTTCCAGCGTTTTTGGCGGACTAGGTAGCGAGCAAGCAACTGCCACTGTGCCCCCTGCGGCACCTTTGCTTGACGCAGTTGGTTCTGAAGGTCTTCGGTTTCCGATTTGAGTCGGTTGCTTGCCTCTAGAACTTCCATTCGTTCTTGGAGGATGAACTCTCGAGAATCATCGCTGTCGGCGAGCTTGTCTGCGATTGCAAGGCTCTCCAACGCTTGATCCATCTGTTCGGCCTTCTTTTGAAATCTCGCAGTCCGAACGAACACTGAGGAATCACGAGGGGCAAGCCGACACGCTTCGTTCGCGAGAACTGCCGCTTTGTTAAATTGTTGGGCATGGTCGTAGATCTCAGCGAGCCTCATCACGCTGTCTGCATTGCGTCTCGCTCCTTCGGCGATGGATTCCCAAATCGCGAAGGCTTGTTCACGACGATTCTGTTGAAATAGAAACTCGCCTAAGTATTCACGGTATTGCGATTCCTCTGGTGAAAGTTCAATGGCCCGTTCGAAGAGTTTTTGAGCTTCGTCCGGTATCTGTGCGGCTTGCAATAAATCGGCAACTTGAATGTGCGCGAGTGCATCCTTGGAACGATTTCCAAGACTCTTGCCCCAAATAGAACTTGCCACTTTCTTGGCTTCTGCTAAGTTGCGAGCAGGATCGCGCAGGACCATTTTGCCCCAGTCTCGCAGGATATCTGCATTGGTCGGATCGAGCTTCGACAACTGGCCATATTGTTCCGCAGCCGCTGAAAATTGTTTGTCGGAAATCAACTGATCGATATAGGTTTTTCGCAGGTCGATTCGCGAGGGGGCACGCTGGATCGCTTGGGCCATCCACTGGTTGGCCTCAGGTACTTGACCCGACGAAGCCAGGAATTTGCGAAGCCGGACCATCGACTCGATGTCGTCGGGAGATTTTTCTAGCCTGTTCTCGTAGTAGCTGATCAAGCCTGCCTGGTCATTCGATTTTAAATAGACCTCTTCGATTTTGCGTTGGACATCGCGATACAACCAACCATCCGGTTTGAGATCTCCAAGTATCGAGTCCAGTTCTGCCATTCCTTTTTCATTTGCCCCCAATTTGATGCGGAGTTGAGCAGCTTCCATTCGAAATTGTGTCCGTTGGTATGCATCTTTGGACAGAGTGATCAAGCGTTCGTAGCGTGGAAGTGAATCTTGAAATGCGCTCTCTTGATTCTGTATGGTGGCGATCTGTTCTAGGACGCGAAGATCGTCTGGGAAAAGAGCTTCCAATCGCTTCCACACCGAGATGGCCAGATCATTGCGATTTTGGCGTTGATGGGTTCGGCCAAGTTGTTCGAAAATCTCGAGCAAGACGACGCGCGGGGGATTTCGCTCGATCGCTATTTCGAAAGCGTCGATGGCTCTGGTTGATTCGCCAGTTCGCAACAGGCATTGACCGCGATAATAAGCGGGCAGACCATCGTTGGGACGAATTGTCTCGGCTTCGGCAAAGGCATGAATTGCCTTCGTGTCCATCCTACGCTGACTTTCAAACATTCCCAAAAGCATCCAAGCGACGCCATCGCCAGCATTGGCCTTGGTGCGTTGTTCCAGTTCGCCGATAAAGGCATCTAGAGTCCCTCGTTGCAAATGATGCGAGAAGACTTTTTCTAGAGCGGTTCCACGCTGAGGGTTCTTTTCGAGGATGGACAAGAAGCGTTTGGCGATTGTGGCGGCCTGTTCCTCTTCGTTTTCCTGTTGGGAGTACGCATTGGTTGGCAAAAAGATAAAGACCAAGCAAGCGATGCAACGATAGAAAAGCATCATGGGAAAAACTCCATCATGTCGGAGAGTCTAATTGGGCGTAGGTAAGAACCAGAATACCATAATTACTGTCGCCTTTCAGTCCGCGAAAGGCGACAAAAACAACAGACAACCTCTTACTGGGAAACTTTTTCGCTTAACGGCAAGCAGTTCAACGAATCCCAAGTTCGCAAGAATTTCGTTTAATCGTTAGCCGTAGGCGTACGTTAATGGTATCGAGTACGCCTTCGGCTGACTGTTAAACAAATAGTTGAACGGTATTGCCGTTAAACGCTTGAATCACTTTGCATAGCTATCGATCGATCGGTCCAATAGTGCGTTTTGACCCGCGGGCTTTGACGTCGTATTTGTCTTCAACCACTCTTGCAACTCCTGTCGTGTTTTGCTCGGCCTGAGAATCCAAGCGTCGTTGTGGTTGCGAAAGCCGGTTGAAGCAAACGTCATGTTTGCCTTCGACGCATGCTGCCCAAGATAACGTCGAGTTTCCTCGACCTGATCCTTTTCACCACAAATAAACTGTGGTCTGTCCGCTAACCTTTCCAAACGCGCCGCTGCCGAGCCGGCGTCGCTATTTGGATAAGGCCATTTTCGAACACCATCGTAATGGCTATATGGAACAAAGGCTCGCCAATGCTTGGCCGTCTTGTCATCGTGCAACCCCAGGAAGTTGCAGGCGATGGCCCCACGCGAAAATCCGCAAAGAACAATGCGGCTTGCGTCACCTGCGAAGTTATCGCAGGCATCCGCGATCGCCGCATCAAGATAGTTCAGCGTTGGCGAGGGATCATAGTTAGGCGCATCGCCCCACCACGTTAACGCAAGGTCGGAACCGGCAGCGTTCAGACAAGGCAGGCAAATCCATACAAAACCTTCACCCTTGGTCATTCCGTACCCGAAGCAACTGTCCTCGGGCCGCCCGCTACTGACATCTCCCAAAGCGTCGCGATATCCGCCGTTGCCTGAATACTCCACGAGGATCGGAAGAATTGTTTTGCGAGTCCAATCTGTCGGTAAATAAAGCGAGTGATAAACATGTTCTCGATTCCAACCTTCCAGGCTGCGGCGTATCCGTCGTCCTGCGGCAGGCTCACGTTCAACCATACTCGGGACAATTAAGTCGGCCGCAACCGATCGGATATCGGCGAATTCCTGTGGCTGAGCAAGGCTGCTTGCAGTGCTAGATATCAGCCACATGCAAGCCATGAATGCGATCTTAACAACACGCATCATTCTGCCCCCATCATCCTGCACCCATCTTCCTGCCAACGATGTCCCACCAATCTCGCAGTTATGGTTTCTTTGCGGTCCGCTCGAGATCTCGAAATTGCTTCCACGAGATCAGACTGATCTTTTGATTCTTCAAGAAATCTCGCATGGCATTATCGGTAAAGACCACTCGGTCCTGGTTGCGGCGAGCTGCACTATCCGTGATGGCGCGGAGTTCCTCGTTGTCGTGCCCGCAATGGATAATCAACTGGGTTACCCCCGGACCGATCTTGGTCAATTCGTCGTAATAGTGCTGTTTCCGTTGCTCCGGGACGTTGCCGCCGTAGAACTGCAGCAGGTTATCGAGCAAAGGAAGTTTTCGCTCCGTCAACTGCGCGACCGACTTCTGAAAACGGGCTGCCAGGGCTGGATAGGCTTTCTCCATTTGCGGATCCATGCTTTTGAAAAACAAAACAGGAAGATCGTACTCCAGGGATAAATTGACATACACCTCTACCAAATCGGGGCGGCTTAGGACCGCTCCCATGTGCGTGTCGAGATGGCTCAACGGAACACCAAACGCAAGTGCTCTGTCAATTTGCGCCTTGAGTTCGATTTTGACTTCTTCGGCAGTGGCGTTCATCGCAACTTGGCCGACATTGTCCCAAAGACATCCTGTAGGGTCGACCAAACTGGGGACGCGATCCCGAGACGCGACCGGTCCCCAACGATAAACATCCCATTCACAGTTGAGCGTCAGGTGAATACCATAATCATACTGTGGATGCGCCTTGGCATACTCGGCGAACTCTTTGAACCACGGGCATGGGACCATGATGCTGGCCGATGTGACGATCCCGCTCTCCAGTCCAGCCTGTGTGGCCACATTGACGGAGTGCGACATGCCTGCATCGTCCGCATGAACGATCAAGTAACGAGGCTTATCTTGGGCCGAGCCCAAAGCGGTTAGCGTTGCAAAGAAAAGGAGCGATAGGGGAACTGGCTTGCATCGGAAGTTATTCATAAATCGAGCTCGGAATGGAGAAGATTGACAACGATGGATCGTAGCAGAAGTCGCGAAACTTCTGAGGGCTTAATGTCGCCTTTTGCTCCACGAAAGGAGCGCTAACGACGCTACTTTTGCGGAGCAAAAGGCGACACTTCTGTCTCAGGGGGCGCGGGCTCGGGCAAATTGAGCCAACTGCGAAAGTGCTTTTCTTGCTCATCCGTAGGCTTCGCCACGCGGACTACTTTCCAACTGGTCTCAGGCTCACTCCCCAGCTTGATCGATAGCTCCACTATCTTGCCTCGCCTTGCCACAATGCATTTGCAAACATCATGGGGTCGATACGAATTGAGTCGCTCCGTCCACGTTTCCGCAGTGATACGAAAGCCATCGAAACTGATGAACTCGTCACCGGCATTGAAGCCCGCTTGGCTGGCTGGTGAGTCGCGTGTCACCTTGTCCACCATCGCTTTGCCCTGTTGAGCGAGCACGTCCATACCGACATAAACGTTTCCAAACACCGGCTTGTCGGCCTGGGCGTCTTTGTCTGGTTCACGCGTTTTCCATTCCAAACCGTACCATTCCAACATCTTGGCGAAGTCCATTTCTTGCGTTGTCTCCAGGTTTTGAACGAGCCAATCGGCGTAGGACATTCCGGCTACCTCTTCGACGATTCTGCTAAAATCCTCATTGGTGTAGCCCGTCTCGCGATGCGATTTCCATAACAATCGCATCACGTCATCGAGCGACTTAACGCCGTCGGTCTTGGAACGAATCTCCACGTCGAGTAACGCTCCGATCAACGCACCCTTGAGATAATAACTGATTCGGCTGTTGTTGGCATTTTCGTCAGGCCGATAGTATTTGATCCAAGCATCGAAACTGCTTTCGGTGAGCGATTGCCCCAGTCTCCCCGGTGCACCTTGAACGGCAGCGATATTCTTGCCTAGCCGCTCGATATAGTCCTTTGGTTTGCAAAGGCCGCTCCGAGCGACGAACAACTCGTCGTAATAACTGGTGATGCCCTCGGCGACCCAAAGCTCGTGAAAGTATTGCTCATTGCTGTAGTCGTATTGCTTGAGCTCTCTCGGTCGCAATCGTCGTACGTTCCATGTATGAAAGAACTCATGTGAGACCAACCCGAGCCACTCTGCGTACTTGGTGCGTTGTCTTTGCGACCAGCGACCGGTCATCAACACGCAACTGTTATCATGCTCGAGCCCTCCGCCTGTCTCGGTCGCTAAGTTCAAGAACCAATACTCTTGGTACGGTATCTCTTGCCAAAAAGCTTGTTCGGTCTCAACAATCTTTGCAACATCTTTGGCTGCGGAAGCCGTGTCCCAGAAAGGCTCACCTCCAAGTGTAGCCAAGTGGTGTTTGGCGCCGCCCACGTCAAAGGTTTGGATATCGATAGCTCCCAGCAAGATTGGACTGTCTACCAACTCGTCATAACTGAGGGCTCGACGGACCCATGGTTCACGAATGTCTATTGCCTTGAGACTGGTTGCAATCTTGGGCCAGTTCGGCAAGGCATCGATGCGGACAATGTGCGGATGATCGAGCATGTCGGAACGTGTCAAAAAGGTTGCGGCACCGGTCAAGAAGGCAAAGTCACGTTCAACCCAATTGGTTCGAACACTCATTTCGTGGCAATAGAGGGTGTAATGCACCGCGACTTCTTCGACCCCTGCGCAGTCGACTAGCCAATGGTTTTTGTCCTTTTTCTTGATGCTGAGGAGGGCGTTGGTTTTTCCGTCAGCGGCGATCAGCTGCTCGACTTGCCGAGCGTATTCCCGAACGAGATAGCTACCTGGCGTCCAAACAGGCATCATGAATTCAATTTCTGCTTTTCCATCCGTTGGCACCGAAACTTCAATATCGACTCGATGCGTTTCCGCTTGTCGAAAGGAAAGTCGATACTGAACGATCGAAAGATTTTTTTCACCATTCTCTGCAACAGCCATCACGGTTCCACCTACGAAATCCTTTCCGATGATCAAAAGTATAAATCCAAGACAATTTGCTATTCGTGGAAGCATTGTACAGCGATCCAGATTCATTCAAGAGCGATTGGGAAGTTGTTGGTCCGTGCAGACTAGTCCCATTGGAAATGGCCGGGGAGCTAAGCTACGTTCTCCCCATTCTAATCCGAGAATTGTCCGTCGCCACGTGCCAACACCGAAGTGGAAAGACGGCATTTAGTTTCCCGCGAATCACGCGAATAGCGCGGATGAAAAGTGAATTGGTTTTCAAATCGTCAAAAAAAGGTTGCAAACCGGGCGTTTCTCTTGGCGATTGGATTCGTGTCGATTGGCGCTGGTCGCGGGCAGATTCAATCGTGCCGCAGTCAAGCAGCTACGGAAACAGAATCATGAAACCTTCTTGTGTGAAGTGGTGATCGTTGGTCAGGACTTCCGACAATCCAAGTTCCGTGAGCAAGACCATCGATCGGCAGTCTATCAGGCTGTACTCTTTATCGGGTCGAGCCTTGTACAATGTAAGTGCAGCATCAAAGGCAACGCGGCTTTGAGAGACAACAACCACGTTTTGATCGAGTCGCACGTGTTCGACCAAGGTAGCGGCCTTGCTCCGCCAATACGTGCCGAGACCCGCAAAGTAACTCAGGAATTCGCTGAGCACTTCATCCGTCGTTAAGAGACGGACACCTTGGAGCGTTCGACTGAACGACAAGACAGTGGGGTGATGAGTGTCGCGAGGAAAGATCAATGCAATCCAATAAAACGTATCTGCAAATAATGTACGATATGGCATCAACGTTTTACTCCGATCGCTTAGGAGTCCCATATAAATAATGATCATGTTGCGACGCACCATCAATCGGCGGCTTGAGGAGCTCCTCGACAGGCGCGTCGGCGGTCAGAATCACAATCTGCTCCCAAATCGGCGGCAGAATCGGACCGAGGATAATCATGCCATCTCGAATTTCAGCGTTCAGCTCGGCATTTGGCTCAAGTCCCGCCTCCCGACAAAGTTCAGCCGGTAAGGTCACAGCACCTGTAATATCTGCCTTCAAAATCGTTGACATGGGTTCCGATCTCCTCCGTTGTCCCGTGGATCCCAGCGAACAACATCGAATCGCAAGAACCAGTCGCGAAATTCAGCGAGTTTTTCGGGCGGTAACAGCGCAACCTGCTGTTCCAGTTCTTTTAAGGTCATCCAATCTCTCCTACTCATTGTTAACGCTATTATAGAACGCGAGGTGCAATTTTACTAGAAGTCAAACTTGGTCTTGAATCATTGCTCATTTACAGGAGGCAGGAAGACTTTTTGGCGGGAAAACCCTGGACATTGACATGCCGTCGGCTCTATGAGTTCTACCCTGGGTCTTGACCCTCTGTTCTAGAGATAGGGTAAGCACCCCCCGAGTAAAACTCGGGGGCATTGCCGCTTGTCACGGCGGATACTGTCGACTGGAGCAGGACAGCTTCGATGCAAAGTTCCCGCAAATATCATCGGGGTGCGATTCCATTTCACGTCTTGAACGCTTACCGGCAATCGGCTCTTCCTACCCAATCATTCAAACGGTTTGCGGCTCATGTCGACGATGGTTGGGACGTCGTGCTTGTCTAACGCTTGCATGAATGCCTTCAAGCCCCGCTTCTGCTCGTACTCTCGCTCCGGTGTCGTTAGCGGAATCATCCGGTAGAGATGCACTTTCATCCCGTCGCTCCGAACGAACGAACTGTCGGCAAACAACAGTAATGTCGTAAAACGGCAACCCTTGTATAGCGGTCGGGGTGGCTCTTCGTTGGCGATCAACGCTACTGGCCCACCGAGCCATGTTTCGGCGTTGTGCGGGTACTGCGCCATCTTGCGCAGCCAATACAGCGGCCAGGCCCATTGCATGTCTTTCACTTCTTTGATTTTCCAATCGCCGGGCAAGTCGATGTAGAGCTCAGCAAAGCGATACTCCTCGGAACCCGCCGGGACGTTCATTGGTTCGGCGGAAAGACCGTTTGTGAAGAGCGTCATATGCTTGCGATTGCCAGGCGGAGGAATCACATGAATACCGATCGGTAAACCAGTCGGGACGATTTGGATAAGCGATTTCTTGTTTGCTGGGCCAATCGTCTTTTCAAAATGAGCGACTACTTCATCGAAAGGCATAACCAACGGTTTGTCGGGCTTCGACGCGGCGATGGGTTTTGTGGCGGCCTTGGCAATCGATGGGCTGCTCGGACTACTTCGTACTTCCTTGAGCGTCTTGGCACCGTGCTTACGCAGGAATTGCGACAACTTTGGATTCTTGTCGGCCCAGTCTAGTGCTGTAAAGCAGTTATTCGAGTCACCATACAGTTCGAACACGCGATTCAAGTCGCAACTATGCTCGATGAGCAACGTCGCGTATTCGATCGCCGTTTCTTCTGGACGAAGATTCAACGCAGAAATAATTGCACGATCAAGGTTTGCATTTGCTCCCCGGGAGAGTAGCAATTTGGTCATTTCAAGTTGATTCTCTGAAATCGCAGTGCTTAGTGGTTGAGAATCTGTACATGGATTTACGTTGAAACCCTTATCGAGCATCCACGTGACTATCTCAATATTCCCTTCTCGAACTGCTGACGATAGCCAAGCAGTTTCGGAGTCATCAGGCGAAGTGTCTTCTCGAACAACCCACGGATTCACTCGGCAGATTTTTTGAAGCTGATCTAGTTGCTGATAACTGATCGCTGCACGAATGTCGTACGCGATATCGAGTTCATCTTCCGTCCATGATCGTTGGTCTACCAAAATTTGCCACCATTTTCCAAAGTCTTCTTCATATCCGCGAGTGTGTCCTTGATTTTTTGTTGAATCACACCGAAATCCGCTTTTCCATTTTTTGTGCCGAGTTTTACGGCCGCTTCCAATTTTTTTGCCACAGCTTGTGTGTACTTAAGTGAGTGGATCCCTTTATAGCCGTTGATGGCGTACGCCATGTTGTGCAGCTCATCGGCACTGGCTTTCGCTAACTCGTCGATTGTACCCAGTAGCTTGATGTCGTACTTCTTGAGTATGTCCTGTGATTTTTGGATGAAAGGCTTCCGTGCATCCCACGGCTGCCATGGAATTGTCTTCATTACAATATGGTGGCCGTGAATCATCGCAGGGGTTACGGTATACCCCCAGACCGTCTTTACCTTGCCAACCAGGTTTAACAGCGCTGGCGGTTTCGCTAATCCCTGAGCAGCCATTGCGTCACACCAACTGGATGCATTGTGCGCTAGCACAGAGCCCTCGCCAACCGCAAACGAGTGTACTCCCTCTACCGTCAAATTGCGAATCGGTTGATTTTCGACTTGAGTCAGCTCAATGCTCTCAATAAAAACATCTCGCCCATCGTGCGAGGCGAAACGGTTGGAATTGCGAACGATGTGGAAGCCCTTTAAGCATCCCCCGAGTAAAACTCTGGGGCTTTGCCTCGCCTCGCGATGCCCGTCTTTATTCGTCTAATCCGAGAATTGTCCGTTGCCACCTGCCAAAGACGAAGTTGTCGACTGGAGCAAGACCGCTTCGATGCACAGGCCTGGTCCGAAGGCCAATAGAACGCAGTTATTTGCCGTCGGCTGCTGTTGGGATAGTCTGTCTAAGATAAACAAAACCGTGGGGGACGACATGTTTCCGTGGTTCGCAAGAATGGCTTGCGATGCTTCAAGGCATAGTAAAGGAAGTCCCAACGCCTTGCCCGTGGCTTGAATAATGCGCGGTCCGCCTGGATGGATTGCCCAAGCATCGATATCCGAAACGCTGAGCGATTGGCATTCCAGCCACGTCTTCAATTCGCTTTCCAGGTTCGCTTCGATGACGCTTGGAACCTGTGGATCCAACGTCATTCGAAATCCATGATCACCGATCGTCCAACTCATCATTTCCGTAGTGCCTGGTATCCATTTCGAGAGTGTGGAGACAATCGACCAATGCGATTGCTCAGAAGAAAATGAGTTGCGGATGTTTCCTTGATAAGCCACCTCGTGTTTTGGGGCCCCGATGACCAATCCCGCCGCCCCGTCGGCAAAGAGGGCGTTTGCTACCAATTGCTGAGCATCGTCGGTATATTGCTGATGGAGGCTGCACAACTCGACCGCGCCTAACAAGACAACTGCAGATGGGTCCGCGTCGACAATGGCCTTGGAAATGCGAATTCCATTGATAGCACCGTGACACCCCATGAACCCGACATGCGTTCGCTGGACATTGGAATCAAGTCCGAGGGATTCGATGAGCGCGATGTCGACCCCGGGAGCAAGGAAGCCGGTGCAGGAAACCGTTACTAAGTGAGTGATACTCGCTGCCTCGACACCTGAATTCTCAATCGCAACGGAACACGCTTGATGAAGCAATGGGCCTGCATGTTCAGAGAACACCTTCATGCGCTGTGCGGTTGTGGGTCCCGAGGGATGTGTGGCCGTAGCGGGTTGATAAAAAGACTGTCGCTGCATGCCAGGCAATTCGTCAGGTCCCAATAAGACACTTCCGCGACGCTGCACACCGGACTTGCGATAGAGAGCTGGCAACGCATCGTTCCACCGCGCCGACAGATTCAACTGTTGGGCAACCATCGCAGCATCGCTCTGAGCAATCGAATGCTCCGGGGAGGCAGTTCCCAATCCAAGGATTTTTGCCGAGGTCTTCTTTTTTATCGAAGGTGTTTGAAGGCTGGTTAAATTCACTGACTTGTCTTTCGGATGAGTGAGGCGCGAAGTGGCGGAAGCCAATTGCAAGCCCGTAAAACCCACGCTGCTCCGCGTGGCCATCTTACCTGGCCAGCGATCCAACGGCATGTTCGATGCTTGTGAATTCTCTGTCGATGAGCCCAGTCGTTCCATCGAGTACCCATGTCATCTCTCCAACCCTGCGCGGCGATTTCGGCGATCATGGGCATCACCGATTCCGCGCTGGTCAAGGCCCATGACATGCCCTCTCCAGTAAACGGCTCAACGTAACCGATCGCGTCACCGATCAAGAACACGCATTGATCGGATACTCGCGAGGAACAGCGAGTCAAGCTGGGTGTGGCCAGCCATTGATCCTTTTCAGGCAATTCAATATCGGTAACACCACACTCGGCTAGGATTCCGTCTACGACTTGCCGAATGCCGCCCCGCGCCGTAATACTCGACGGATCAATGGCTGCGGCGACATCCAACAATCCCCCGTTTGTTTTGCATATGCCAACATATCCTTGATGGCCAACCAGCATGTGCAAGCACCCATCGGCAAATAGTAACGCTTGTGACTCGGGAATCAAGCATTGAACGCCAATCCGCGAATCGCTTGCCACGTTGGCTGGCCACTTTCCTTGGTCTTCCTGGCGAAGTGACGATCGCGTTAAACCGCTAGCAACCAAGACACTCTTCGATGCAACAACCACCGTATCGCCGTCTTTTTGCAATCGAACCGATCGGGTTGAAGTACCAGAATCGGACGTAGAAGCCATTAAGCTACCAACCGTTCGATCGATGAATTGCGAACCGTAGTCGATCGCCTTGTCGACCAGAATCGCATCCAAGGTGGACCGTCGAACGCTTAACATGGCAGGTACATGCCATTGAGCTTGTGTCTTCAGTACCTTCAACTGCATCGATTCGATGCGGACGGCTCCTGCGGTTGCGAGGTGTTGCAAGACATCCAGTCGGTCGAGTGAAGCTTGAGAACGGAGGTTGAGGCATCCGCCACAAACTTTTTCTCGCGGAAAAGGCTTCGATTCGACCAGTAGCGTTTTAAGACCTCGCTTGGCCGCGAGAATTGCTGCTGCGGCGCCCGCAACTCCTGCACCCAAGATGACCACATCCCAACAGCTTTCATGCAGGTCTTCCACACCGATACTAACAATTCTCTCAGGTGCTTTGATTGCGATCATGTTAAACATCCCATCGCAGCAAATAACGCTCGGGCCAATGTCGGCGTATCGAGCACGGTTCCAGGCCCGCTTGGGAGGCCAACTCGCGTGCCTCCGATTCCGTGAAGGCAGCCCGCACCGATTGCGGACCATCAAAATGCACGACAGGCGAACGCGACAGCAATTGGCAACCGATCTGCGCGAGCGCGAACCCCAACCGCGACCTTACCAAGTCATCTACCAACACGGACAACGCTGCAAGTTCCTTCATTCGTTCCAAAACTCGCACCGCTTGGTGCTCGGTAAAATGGTGTAAGAACAGACAGCAGTAAACGACATCGAACTTGAGATCCATGGACTGAAAGATATCGGCTTGCTGAAAATGGACTTCCGCGGTTGAACGTTTTGAGGTTGGCAAGCGATTTTGGGAGGCCGACCAAGCTTGATTGGCGCAATCGACCGCCGTTGGACTGATATCCCATCCGACGACCTTGCATTTTACTTGGCTGGCAAGTCGACGTCCAACTTCGGCTGCAACGTCGCCACTTCCACATCCGACGTCTAAGACCGTGATGGAATCGCGGTTGTTCTTCTTTGCGATCGAAAGGATTTCCTTCGTCAAACGATGGCCGGTTTGGCATAGTTTATTGACCCGCCGCAACCCGTTCAGGGCGCGTCGATGTTCCACGGGGTCAATGGCGGGGTCGTCCATCAACTCTGGCACAAGCACTCTTGATTTCATGCGGCCTCCGCGTAGGTCAAGGCTTTGGATGTTCCAATGCATTTACCCAAAGGGCTTAGCAGAAGCGCCGGCAACAAAACCAAATCGCCCACGATCGCGCCCGAAAGCATGACAATCATCAGCTTCGCAAATTGTTGCGTCGGAATGAACTCGGCGAAAAGGAATGGCATCATAGAAACGCAACTGATCAACGTTGTGTGCATCATGGCCGAAGCGCAACTATGAAACGTTCTTGCGACGGCCTCTTCACGCGAATACCCTCTCTGAAGTTCGTCCATATACCAGCAGACGAAGTGCAGTGTGTCGTCCACCGCGATTCCCAACGCAATGCTGGCCGTCAAGATGCCTGCAATATCGAGATCGAAGTTCATCCAACCCATGCATCCAAAAGCGATGGTGACCGGCAACACATTGGGTAGCATGATCAGCAACCCACCCGGTATACCGCGAACGATGAACATCATCACAGGCGTTATCATAAGGAACGCACTAACGAAGCTATAACCTAAATCTGTCAGCAAGGCGACTTGGGTCTCATGCATGACAGGAGATAAGCCAGTGAATTCAGCCACGTCCAATTGCTCAGCCGGAACATCCGCCAGAACCTCCTTGGTTGCGTTGGAAACAATACGCGTCAATTGTCCGTAGTCCTCGTCCGATGTCGCAGATACTTTGGCCATGATTCGCCATACTTCGCCTCGCTCCGTGGTTGCTATTAAGCCTTGTTTTTGGAAATTTGGAATTGCCTTTTCAATCTCCTTACGCAGTACGGCACGTTTTGCCGTCGCCACAATCGTGGCTGTGTCAGACCAAGTCGGCAAAAGCGAAACGGCTGAAAACACACCACCCACACTCTGTTCCTGGAGCAAGCGTTTTGAAACTCTCGATACCCATCGAGCGCGTTCTAGGGCGGTCAACGAACTCGTTTTCGGAAAATTCAGGAGGATTTCCACCGTAGCAATCGGTCCTAAATGCTGCTCCATCCAAGCCATATCTTGATTGGTTTTGCTCTCCATCGGGAACATGTCGCTGAATTTAGTAGACGCCTTGAGTCGCGTCAGTCCAATGCAAGTAATTGCGAGCAATACTATCCCTATCGCCGAAATCCAGTTTGCATAGCGAGTCAACCATCCGAGGTATACAGTCGTTAGCAGCGTGGGTGCTTCGCACGAATCTATTTCGGCTTTCGACGTTTCCCCGAAAGAATCGCGACTGCCGCGTGGAGTACAAAACCAATCCACGAGAGCTGGGAATCCTAGGAGCAGCACCACAGTTGCCATGCCGAGTCCGACGGCCGAAAAGATTCCGAATTGACGAACGGGTGCGAGTTGGCTAGTCAACAACGAACCCATTCCAAGCATAGTCGTTAGGCTGGAGAGCGAGCAAGGTTTCCAACCCAGTAGCATCGCTTGAGTGCCAGGGTGCACGCAATTGCGTCGCAAGCAATCCGCGTGGTAGTTCATCAAATGCACTGCGCCCGAGAGGGTCAGCATAAAAACAAGCGTTGGGAGCACGATCAGAACCGCGCTGAACCGATTGCCGGTGTAGTACACCATGGCAACCGCCAGCAACTGGCCGACTCCGGCCAAAACGAGGACAACGATAGCTCTTCTAAATTGACCTAAGCAAAACCATGCGACCAGCATCCCCAAAACGCTCGAGGGCACTACGAGCTTTTTTAAACTCGCTTCCGCGGCTTCATCCACTGCGAACGCTTCGTAAACAGTGCCAGCCAGTCGAAGTTGCTGCCGTGCCAAAGCCGGAGTACGATCCGCGGCCTGGTGGATCATTTCAATGGTTTCGTTCTGCTTGGCAACGCCGATCGCGGTGATGCGAGCTAAAATCGCCGCGGTACCATCGGCTCCCAACATCACTCCGTTGAGGCGTCGTGAGGCCTGGGCATTTGGTAAGGCCAAGGGTGACTGCGTCAACTGCCGCATCAGCTGATCACTCGCCTCCAGCTTGGACACATGACTCGAAAAGCGTGCGTCACCACCAAGCTGCAATTGAAATTCCGCCAGCCGAGGATCATCCACTCGACAGCCATCCCACGAGATCAACACGACTTGATCGTTGCCGAAAGATTCGACAAACGCCTCATAGCGTGCGCGTTCCGGTCGTCCTTCCGGCAGTCACTCATGCACGCCCGAGGACCCCACCGGGAGGTTGAGCACTGCCCAAACTCCCCAAGGCAAGCAGATGGCTAAAACCGCAATCAACAGGCGGGACGTAAACTGAATTCGTTCAAGGTTTTTAATGTTGTGCTTCGAAGTGTGGTAAAGTGATATTAGGCGAGCGGCAGACATAATACTACCAAGCCACCGTGTGGCACGCCCAAAGCGATTCGCAATGGGCGTGGGAAGTGTGGCAAATGACTCTAGCTAGCGAATCACCACGCCCTTCGTACCTCAGAGCGTGCCACCCGTGCCACCCAGTTTACAAGTAGATTTCAAACTGCCCCTTGCCTTTTGTCGCGATGGACCTTTCAAGACGCCGTGCGGATTGTACACCGAACAAGGATTAATAACGATGCGAAAGGATGATATTCAGCCAGTCATGGGCAGCAACCTGCGAGCGGTATCTGAATCATGATCGATTGCCCTGACATCAAAAAGTCCGTAATCAGAAATCATTATGATGTGAGTACACTTTTTTACAGGTTGCTGTGGGGACCTCATATTCACCATGGCTATTGGCTAGCCGACGAGACTCCAGCCGCAGCTCAAATCCAACTGACTGCAACCCTTGCCTCGCTAGCGAAAATCCAACCCAAGTCGGTCGTCTATGACATCGGTTGCGGGATGGGCGGTTCCAGCATTTGGCTGGCAAAACAATTGCAATGTCAAGTTACTGGGGTCACACTCAGTCCAGTTCAAAGGCAATGGGCCACAGCCAGCGCGGCATTGAAAGGGCTCCAACCTCGCCCGCAATTTCTATGCGAAGATGCCGAGGTCATTGAATTTCCTGCGAGTTCAGCGGACATCGTTTGGAGCATCGAATGCACCGAGCACTTATTCAACAAGCCTGCATTCTTTCAAAAAGCGGCCTCATGGCTCAAACCAGGCGGCCGTTTCGCTTTGCTAGCTTGGCTTGCCGGGGAAATGCCAATGAGCGATGTCCACTCCCAACAGGCCTTGCGGGTTTGCCAAGGGATGTTTTGTCCTTCACTCGGAAGCCAGTCAGACTACGTCGAGTGGTTTGAACGAGCCGGTCTCAAAGTAACGGCCACAGGTATATGGACCGACCAAGTCAAAAAAACATGGGAGATATGCCGCAAGCGAGTTGAAAAAACCGGCATTCGGTACCTGGCCAGACTTTTAGGTAGTAACCACGTTTTGTTTCTCGATCATTTTGATGCCATTTTGAATGCTTATGACTCCGGTGCTATGGAATACGGATACTTCATCGCGGAAAAAGTGGCTTGAGATCACTAGCCTTCCAGCCCGCACGCTAGCTAGCGCGTTGCGGCTCAAAGCGAGTGTCCTTTGGCTTCACGCCAGGGGTTATAACCTTCTAGGTCTAGAGGCAAGGTAAATATCCCCCGAGTAAAACTCGAGTAAAACTCGGGGGCTTTGAGTGCTTAGGTGCTCAGACGATGTAGGAACGAAGAGTCTTGGCTGCATGCTCGGGGGTGACTGTGTTGATAAAGCAATCGGAGCCCCATTCAAAGCCAGCGACTTTGCTCAGCCGGGGAATGACTCGCAACCGCCAGTGATGGGCTTGCTCGTTGCCACCACAGAATGGACTGGTTTGAAGTACAAAGTTGTATGCCGCCGAAGGACGGGCCGATTCCAACGCACTAAGCGTTTTCTTGGTAACGATAGCCAAGTCTTCGCGTTCTTTTTGACCGATTTCCTCGTACCTGCTCTGATGCGATCTCGGAATAATAGAAAAACTGTATGGGAATCGAGAAGCAAACGGGCAAAGTGCAACGAAGTGTTCCGAGCTAAATAGAATCCGCTCTTGCCGTTCCTCCTCTTCGTTCATCAACTGGCAGATGTAACAAAAACCATACTTCTCATGGTGTAAGATCAATCGATAATTAATTTTTTCGATATCGCGAGGTACAAAGTCCAAGCTGATCAGTTGACTATGCGAATGGTACAAAGATGCACCCGCGTCCGCGCCATAGTTTTTGAAGATAACCGCGTACTTCAAGTCTCGCTGCGCTCGCCAATGATTCAAGCGACGTTGGTATGCTTCGAAAATGATTGCAATGTGATTTGCAGGTAGGGCTGTGATGCTGTCGACGTGAATCGGCGACTCGATGATGACTTCGTGAGCGCCGCGCGGAGAGGTATTTCTTTGGAACAAGTGCTCGGCCGTCGCGGTTTGCAATTGCTCTTGCTGCGACGCGCCAAAAGAATCCTCGGGCAGAGAAATCGCCGAATCGGAAATCGCTAAATCAGAATGATAATGGGAAGTGAGTGGATGGTTGGCAATCGACTCCCTCCAGGAAACGGCCGGGAACTTATTGGGAACAACTCGAACTTGCCAGGCCTGCGAATCCAGAATGGCAGGATTCGATCTTCGGTTGGACGTGGTTTCGTCCGAATCCGTTTCGGGCAAGACCAATGTCGGGCGTGGCGTTTCGTGTTCTCTGCCCGAGCAAAATGGGCATTCGATTGTAGCATTTTGAGCAAGGGGTTGCGTTTGACGATATTGGTCGGGACGATCTTCCCGGTTTGGGGCAAAGATAACCCATCGATCCGATAACCAATCGTAACGCGTTTCGTTCATGGCGATGTTGGCTCTTTAGAGTCGACCCTCTATTGCTGCCAACTCGCGGGCTCGGCGGTAGGCGGATTCGTAGGCGGTCGCACTGTTGGTCCACGACCAATCTTGCGCCATTCCCTTTCGAACTAGTGTATCCCAAACGTTCGGCTCACGCCAATAAGTATCTACGGCGCGCTGGACACATCCCTTGAGCGAATCGTAGTCGTAATGCTGAAACGAGAATCCGGTAGCCGTCCCTGCTGCCAAGCTTGCTTCATTTAGGTTATTCACGGTGTCGATCAATCCGCCTGTGGCATGAACAATCGGAACGGTCCCGTAACGCAGGCTGTAAAGTTGATTCAATCCGCAAGGTTCGTAGCGGCTCGGCATCAAAAACATGTCGCTCGCTGCCTCTATTTTGTGTGCCAGTGGATCCGAGAATTCTAATCGAACAGCTACTCGATCTGGGCGACGACGGGCCAATTCGGACAGGGGACTTGCAAATCGTTGTTCCCCGTTCCCGAGAATAACCCACTGCACATCCAACGAATCAACGGACTGTTCCAACATGGGCAAGACCAAATCCCAACCTTTCTGTTCGGCAAGTCGGCCGATGAGACCGATGAGCGGAACGTCGTCGCGTTCCGGAAGCCCGACATGACGTTGCAAATCGCGTTTGCACTGTTTCTTTCCTGTCTGCCAATGGTCAACGTTGTACTTCTGCACCAAATGGTTGTCGTTGGAGGGGTCCCAAACGGCATAGTCCACCCCATTGACGATACCAGCTATCCGATTGCCGCGGATTCGCAGAGACCCGTCCAATCCGCAGCCGTGGGCAGGTGTTTGTATCTCCATGGCGTAAGATGGGCTCACGGTGGTGATGAAGTCTGCGAAAGCGATGCCTGTCTTGAGCAGATTGAGATCGCCAAAAAACTCCATCTGCTGCCAGTTGAAATACTGCCAATCCAAGGCCGTTAGGCCCATATCGGATTGCCAGTATCGACCTTGGTAGGCCAGATTATGGATGGTCATCACCGAGGCTGCGTTGCGATACCACTGAAAATCGCGAAAATTGGTTTTGAGGTAAGCCGGAATTAGGCCTGCTTGCCAATCGTGACAGTGGATAATGTCAACAGGTAGTCTCAGCCGTTCGATGGCTTCGACAACACAACGCGAAAAGAAGCAAAACCGTTCGCAGTTGTCTCGGAAATCGCCTCGTTCGTCCCCATAGAGTTGGTCTCGATCAAAGTAGAGAGGCTGATCGATCAAATAAACATCCACCGCACCGTGACCGACCGCACCGTGACCGAGGGTCGTTTTAAGAATGTGAGCTGCCATCGGTCTGCCAGCTATATCAACGACGAAGGTAACATGCGTATCGACCATGGGTAAACCGCAGGTCATTGCGCGTCGGTAGCCTGGAATAAAAATACTGCAATGATGCCCTTGCTCCGCCAACTTGAGGGGGAGAGTACCGCAAACGTCCGCAAGTCCGCCTGTTTTCGCAAACGGAATCGCTTCCGCAGCAGCCATCACCACGTGCATGGTTGATCGTCTTCATCGTTGGAGGTCATGGTAGTCAGGTGATCTCGATTGGAACGGATTGAAAGCAATTCGAGAAATCCAGCGGCTATCATAACAGATCCGGTCGTAACAAGTGGTCAATCGACATGGCAAGGATTTGTCAACACCATTGGTCACAGTTTGCCAGAAAAAAATCAAATGAGAAATTGTTGCCAAGTTGATCTTGGTTGGGACATAATCAAAGGGCTATAATCCCGCCCCCTCATCCTCTCAAATCGTTCCGTCCTTACAACGCAAGGTTTACCTCGTGCTTTCGATCCGACCGACAGTTGCCGAGCATGCTTTTTACGTTTTTGGAAGATCCCTCCATCCCGAACTCTTTAGTATTTATCGCAGTCGATCGATTGATCGAAGTAAGTATTCCGCAAAAATCGATATCACCAGCGATGGCCATCTCGTCACGTTCAATTCTCGTTCGGTCGTCATGAGCGAGGTCGTTTGCTCGGCCAAGCAACTGCTACCTCAGAAACGGCGTTTGATTGGTTCGAACCTCAAAGGCAAGAATGTCGAGAGAATCGATCGCAAGCTGGGAGTGACGTATCACACGCAGTTTGAGTTGGAGCATGTGTCGACAGACATGTTTTGGATGCTGCACAACCAATTGCAATCGAGCCAATGCGAAAACGAACTGGTACATTCCTTTGATTCGAGCGGACGCATCGCCTTTGGCGCTGTTAGTTTTGTGCACGTCGAGGAGCGGGAACGGCAACTGCTAATCCAAGCGTTCCATACGTTTCCAGACGATTGCGCAATCGTGAAGTCGGTTTCGACGTTTTCCGCTGAGTAGTCAACGATCGCGCCTCGGTCGCGCCTCGGTCGAAATCGCCGCCCTAAAAATCGATGACGGAAACTGCTATACTCAATTCCTTAGAGAAGCAGGTTCGATTTTGACACTCAGGGGGACGGGCGATGCGTAAACAGGTAACACGTCGTGTATTTGGAGTTGTGGCCGGAGCCGCAGTCATTGGAGCTGCGAGTCGCCGAGGGTTGACTCAGGACGAGACGACCGTTCCCAAAACTGGACCCACCGAAGCCCCCTTTGAACGAGACTACGAAGCTCCTTCGTTCAAACCGTCTTGGAAAAAACCGCAAATCAATCGCCAGTTGGCGCAGGACTTCGTGATTTATGCACATTCCGATCTCGACATGGTAAAAAAGCTTCTCGATCGCGAACCTGCCTTGTTGAACGCTTCGATCGATTGGGGTGGCGGCGACTACGAGACCGCGTTGGGTGGTGCCTCGCATATGGGTCGCAAAGACATTGTTGAGCACCTGCTCTCGCTGGGAGCTCGGATTGACATATTCTGCGCAGCCATGATGGGTCAGTTGGATGCGATCAAAGCGTTTTTGACTCTGCAGCCGTCGCTGATCGACGCACGCGGGCCGCATGGATTTAGTCTTCATTTCCATGCGCAAGTCGGCGGGGAATCTTCTGCCACAACGCTTGACTATTTGCAATCGGTTAAGCCGATCGAGTTGAAACCCAATCCATTTTTGAAAAAGAAGTAATTTCCAAGCCGTGGCCGACGCTGTCGTGGCCGACGCTGCTAGCGTCGGTTCACCTGCTGCAGTTATGCTGCTGCAGTTTATGCTGTTGTTCGGATGCTGGCAGCATCCGCCACGGTTCAACCTTGCGGTGGCAATGGTTGCGGTGCTTGCGGGGGTTGGCCGCCACCAAACGGACCACCGCTGCCGAAACCTGGAATCTGCAAGTTTTGAAGGTTCGGGAACTGTGGCAGATTCTGCTGAACCCCTTGCTGCATCTGTTGCATGCCTTGTTGCAATGGCCCCAATTGCTGCGAAAGAGGACCGAAGAGCTTGCCAATTCCTTTGTCAATTTCCTTTTTGGCGGCACCCTGAATGGCTGCCGTTGCAAGCTGCTGGCCGATCGATGCGAAACTGCTCAGGTCCATTTGCGGACGTTGGATCGTCCCACGAACCGGAATTTGAATCTGTTGACCTGCCAGCGATTGAAGCAATGGCGTCTTGTCGACCCAGTCTTTCAAGATGGGGACCGCCGCGATCAGTTCGAGTTGGCCATCGATACCAACAGAGCCAGAAGTGTTGATGACCACATCTCCAGCTTGGATTTGCATGTTCTTGTGGGCGACCCGACCTTGCTGGACATCGAATCCTATCTGCTGTTCGGGCAATTGTAGCCAAGTTGTCTGTTGCCCACCGCCGTCGGTCGCACCTGCGCCCTTGCGCAATGCTCGGACCTGTTGGACCAAACCAAGCAGTTGATCCGCTAACGGACCAGGTCCAACATTGGCGCCGTGCACTTGGAGTTGGCCTTTGATCGTTTGGCGTTTCAAATCGGTTGGGACAATCGATGCCTCATCGATCTTTAAGCTCAAGTTTCCTTGAACGCTGGCGACGTCGGCCAGAATAGGAGCAACATATTTCAGCCAGCCTTGGCACATTTGTCTTGTGATAGCTACATTTTCGATGACTTTTTCTGGGCTCTGAACGATGACAATAGGATTGCCAGCCACATCGCCGTCGAGATTCCATCGCAACGTTCCTTGAGATACCGGAATCTCTGCACGCGATAAGAAGTGGCCATTCTCGATCTTCAAAGGAAAGTCCGCCTTACCAATTTCGATACCGACCAAGCTAGCGCTATCCCACCCGATTTGCGATTTGGCTTGTAAGGATTCCGCCCAATTGGCGTTTTCGCTGGAAGTCCATGTGACTTCGACGGGTTGAGTTCTTTGTCCCTGCACGCTCAAGTAGTCGCCAGTCCATGGACGCAAGCGTTGAGCGACTCGAGCGGCGTCGTAGGTCATGTTGCCTTGAGAAACCAGAAGCGTCTTTTTGCCCTGCGTGGTCATATTGGTTTTGCCGGAGTACGCGACCCATTCCGTCATGAGTTCCGCCTTTGGGATCTCTAACTTACCCGTGCTAACTTCATAGCGACCATCCACCAGTAGTTTGGCCTGCGGTTCTTCCCAGAGCACAGAGGGAGTGTTGGATCTAGCAGAGACGGTATTGACGAGTTGGCCCGGCTCTTGTGTGCTATTCGGAGTTGTATTGCGTTGTAGGGCACGGATATTTTTCGCGTCCGAAATCAGTTGCCATGCGAGCTGTTGCGGGTCCACCTGCCAGACAATTTGGCCGGTGATGTCCCCCTCCATCGAGAAGTCGCTTGACGAACCGCCGTTGGCCGTTTCGAAGTGTATGGCGGACATCAAACGGCTTGGGTCGATGCGGTAACCCGCTTGCCCCTGGCGGGCCAGTTCGCGATTGGGAACGGCCCCATCTCGTGCTTGCAAAGCAAACGATTCGGACTGAACCAGTAGATTATCCACTTGCAATCGTCCGATGTTTTGCGAATCAATACGGCCTGTGAAATTTCCCACAAGTCGAGACTCGCGAAAAACGGTTTCGCCGCTCTTGACCATAAACGGTTCGGTTACAAAGCTGGCTTGGGTGACTTCCAAATGGTTGATGTCCAGAGCTCCTCGGGCGTCCAATTCGCATTTGCCACCCAGCTTGATGCCAGGATCTACACCTGCAAAGAGTTGACCGCGACGTTGCCATCCACCCAGATCTCCCACCAGTTTGAGTTGGATGCCAGCGGGTGGCAACTGAGCCATCCCGGCGGTCGCGCTAACCAAGGAAATAGGCTCCAGGATTTGTGCGGAAAGCAATTCACCAGTCGCTTGAAAGGATGCTTGACCACGATCGATTTGAATGATGCGTCCTTGGTCCACTCGGGCAACGAGATCAAAGGCGCCATCCCAGGCGGGCTCGTCCAGTTCACCGTACTTGTTGACTATTTTTACGGGAGTCGTCAGGAGTTTGCCATTGGCGGTGAGTCGATTGCTGCCGTCCTGCTTCCAAACCATCTTGCATTCGGCCGAACCGCTTAAGCTTTCCACAGGCAATGCGAACCATTGGGAAAGGCGCTGTTGCATCTTTGCCAGATCGAATCGTCCATCGAGTTGTCCCTCTTGCAGATCGCCTGCTCCTTCGATCTTGCAGAACTCAGCCGTACAGTCTGCCTTGAAGCTGGGCTGACCCTGGCTATTGGCGGATACGTCGACCGATGCTTGTAAGGCTTGATCCCAACGCATGGCGGTTCCTTGAACATTGGCTTGAAGGCCCCCCAATTGCATTTTGTAGTTGCTGGTAGGGGGAGCGACACTGGCGCTCCCCGCAACTGTGGGGGATTTTCTTTGGCGGACGCTAAGCGTTGCATTGCCCGCAAGCAGTTGAACCTGATCTTGCATTTGAATCAGGTCCGGAGCCATTTGGATCAAACGCGCCAAGTCGACATTGCCCTGCACCTCAACGTCAGCATCGTTGAGCCAAGGCTGCGTCACGGAAGGTACTGCCGGTGGCCAAGGCATGTCTGCGTTCGCAGCCAAGGCCCCAATGTCGCACTGTAGGACTGCGTTTTGAGCTACCAATCGATTCTGATAGAGCTGGACGTTGCCGCTCAACTTGATCTGCTGGAGACCAGCCCCCCGTTTGCCAACTAGGTCTGGGGCAATGATCCGAAGAGAATCGATTTGGGCCGTTTGTATTTGAGCTAAAATATTATCGTTGCTTCGCATTTCAATGTCGGCTTGAACCGTCGCCAGCCCGAGCAATCGCTCGATGGGAATTTCAGGAAGACGTCGCTTGACCAAACTAAACCACTGCAGTGGCAGGCCGTTGGTCGAGATGTTCATCCTCATCGGGACCAGACTGCCTGAGGCAGCGTTGGCCGCATCCGCAATCGGCTGCGTCCGAATAGTGAACTGGCCACCCATGAGAGTTTCGCCAGGGAGAGATGCGGTTTGCTGAACGAGCCCAACCAGCGTCATGGGCGGGATGGGTTGTTCTTGGGTGGGAAATGGAATGTCGGCTTCGCTCACCTTAAAGTCCCAGGCGGTTAAATCGACGCTGTCCCGAGCATGAACAATCGCGTCCGCGATGCGAATTCTCCCCGCAGGTAGCTTCGATGGAGCGGATGCCTTGCTGGCTGTTGCGGATGTTGGAGTGCTGGAGGTGAGAAGCGGCTTGATGGCTTCCTCGACGTTGGTTGTGCCCGGCTGGACATCGATAACGGCTTCCGCACCACGAATCGTGATGGTGCCAAGGTTCCGGTAGTTGGTCGCAAGTCGAATCAGATTGAGTTCGGTCTCAATTTCACCAACCTTCACCAACTCGGCACCCTTGTCGTCAATCAACCGAAGACCACGGACTTTGATCGAACGCAGCCAGCCCCCTTCGATGCTCTCTAAGTCGATCCGCATCGGGGCGATACCGGCATTGCGATTGATCGTGGACAAGACCAGATCGCGGTTCTGCAATGCATATGGGACCCCAACAAGGATCGCAAAAAGGAAAAGGAGAAAGCCGCCGAGTAGTATGTGGCGCTTCTTAAATCGTTTGCGCCGTGCAGGTTTTGAGTATGCGAATGGGGCGTTGGTTGGCTGGGTCATTTTCCGAGTCGTCCTTCCATGGAGATTTCGGTTTCTCTATCGAAAGCTATCAAAACATACTTGTATAGAGCTATCGCCCGGTAGCTTAGTGAACTGGGTTGCGGTAGGTCGAGAGGGAAATTTAGGAATCCCCGACCACCGAGCGAGGACGAATTGCACTGCTAGCCCTTTCCGAACCATCCGTAAACCTCTGGTGAAGTCGATGATTCCGCACCTTCAGGCTCAAAAACAGGCTTGGTTGGAATTGGGTGAAAGCGAGGCCAAGGGGGAGCATTTGCCTCTTCCTTTTTTGCGTGGATCCAACCACCGATGGAAGTTCCTACCGCTCCGCATCGCTCTTTGCAGTTGTGCGCCCAAACGGAGAAAGGCGTTGGCACTAGCGTACGTGGATGAAGCTTTCCAACCCATTGCCGCACAACTTCGCCCCTATCGTATAACGCACAGCATTCCGCTGGATCGATGGAGTTCTGCTCGAGGGTACTGCAGTTTGCAATCTTAGGCGATCCGGCTGGCGATGTGTTTCGAAGGGATACGCAGCCACAGCTGTAAAAAACTAAGAGGATTGCAACACAAAGCGACGTTAGCTGTTTGAGCTTGCTCCGTTTTTGTGTGTTGGAAGTCATCAAGGAGTGCCTAGTCGTTCGCCTGTCGGATGCCAAGTGCACGCCGCTTTGTGCACGTATCGTCATTTAAGCGGCTGCGGGTTGAGTCAATTTTTCCGATTGCATAATCAGGGTAGGCGGGGAGTTTTGGGCGTGCTGGCACACAGACCATTGTCCAGTGTCGTCTTTTGCTCCGCAAAAATTCGTTAACGACGCGTTCTTATGCGGAGCAAAAGGCGACAATAAATCAAAAAAAAACCGCCGAGCGGGAAATACCACTCGGCGGTCTTGATTTTGTTGCTTCGAGCAGATTATCGGCGAGAAGCCGAATGCTCTAGCGGAGCAACGGAATTACGAAGGAGACTTTGTGGAAGTCTTCTTAGCAGCCTTCTTCTTAGCTACTTTCTTCTTGGTTGCAGCCTTCTTAGGTGCTGCAGTCTTCTTAGCAGCTTTCTTAGCTACCTTCTTCTTCGTTGCCCCAGCTTTTTTCTTGGCCACGGATACATCCTCCGAAAAGCGAAATTATTAGTCGCCGCACCGATCGAACATCAGAAGCAGTAGATGAACGATCTATGACTAGCAACCGGTACTTAAAAACCCTTTGTCGAAACTTTTTGATTGGTGACATCGTGTCGTGTTCTCGACGAATCGAGTACCCAAACAACCAATCTCTTCAAAGGAACAACATCCACTTCGACTATTTGTATAAAAGTCGAAAGTTAATGCAACATCTTTTCGACAATTTTTCCACATAAATGAA
>JAYTVM010000060.1:0-8239 GCA_043743995.1 Pirellula sp.
ATCACGCTCCGCGTGATGTTGCCTCAGAAACCAAAGGTTTTTGAACTGCGAAAATCACGCGGAGCGTGATTGGTACTATAAAATCACAGCCTCTCTGAGCGACGAAGGGCGTGGTGAATCGACAGAGTCATTTGCCACACTTTCCACGCCCATCGCTAATCGCTTTGGGCGTGCCACACGGGAGCCTGGCCTGGTAGTCTTCTGTCTGCCGATCGCCTAAAATCGCAACCGAAATCTTGCCTTCCGAGGTTGCGATGCGTAAAGTTGCATTCGAAGCAGTTCACCGTCCACTTAGTGGCCTCACTGTTTCCAAATTAGACTTTCTTGTGCACGACGCATGGCCGCTCGCTTTGGGAGACATTTAGTCTTCCTGATGGAGGTGGCAATCGAGGGACCGCAACATTCGTCCCTACCATCCCCATTTGCGTCATATCGGGATCCGCTTTCGCTGACCTTGACGATTGCGAAAAAAGTTCCGTGCAGATTCTCTGCCGGGTTTTTTGACCAACGCATTTGTGGTTGCATACTCTCCTAGCGTTCGAAGGCGTCTACCACTATGCACTTAGCCCAAATGTTCCGTATGCGAAATTTGTCTCCGCGAATAGCAAAATTGGCAATCGCACTTTGCTTGGCATGGAGTTATAACGCGCCATTCGTACTTGGGCAGTATGCTTCTGTCACCAACGCCGCGTCGGATGCCAATCGCTCTCCAATCGCTGAAGGCAAACGAATGGAGCAGGAGAATCGTTGGCAAGAAGCCATACTGCATTATGAGAAAGCCATCAAGAAGGACAACCGACTGAAGGATTGTGCCGAACGCCTTCAAATCTGCCGAGTGCACTACGACGTAACTCGCAGATATTCGGACCGTTCCTTTATGCAAACGGTAGACAGTTCAACGCCCGCAGCTTCGTTACAAGTACTCACCGAAGTATTGTCAAAACTCGAGGTCTATTACGTTGAGCAGGTTGACTACTACAAGTTGGCTCTGCACGGGACGGCGTTCTTAGAGGTTGCATTGACGGAACAGGATTTCCTGAGCAGACACCTGAGGAATGCAGACGCAGCGTCAATTGAGCAGTTCCGCAAAACCATTCACAAAGCTGTTTTTGGTCGGAAAATCCAAAATGCAGAGGATCTCAAAGCAACCGTTGCAACCGTTGCGAATCTCGCGAGTCAGCAAATCGGTTTGATGCCATCCGCGGTAATCTATGAGTATGTTGCGGGTTCTGTCGGTTTGCTTGACCCGTACTCGGCATTGCTAACTCCAGGTGAATATCGAGAGGTTATGTCTCAAATTGAAGGAAACTTGATCGGTTTAGGAGTAGAGCTTTGGGCAGAAGGGACCGAACTGAGAATCGTGGACGTATTTCGAGGTGGACCTGCGCACCAAGCCGGACTTGCGGCGAATCAATTCATCATGAATGTAGACGGATCCTCTGTCGAGCAGATTGGTGCAAAGAAAGCTGCGGATCTACTTCGTGGACCAGAGGGAAGTAGCGTTCGACTCGTTTTACGGAATATCGACGATAGTATCGTGGATGTCAGTGTTCCAAGAAAGAAAGTAGATGTACCAAGTGTATCGGTAGCGGAAATGGCCGAACCGGGCGTCGGCTACGTCCGGATTACAAACTTCCAAAAGACAACCGCGGCAGAAGTCACCCGTGCGATGATGGATTTGAGCCGTGACGGAATGCGTAGCCTTATCATCGATTTGCGACGGAATCCTGGTGGACTGTTAGACTCGGCGGTCGAACTTGCCGACTACTTTATCACTCGAGGATCGATCGTTTCTACCAAAGGTCGGAACGGCCAAGAGAATCACAACTTCACCGCCACCGCACCTGGAACGTGGGATACACCCTTGGTCGTCCTAATCGACGGTGACAGTGCCAGTGCAAGCGAGATTTTTGCAGGAGCGATCCACGATCATGATCGCGGGACTCTCGTTGGTCAGACTTCCTATGGCAAAGGCAGCGTACAAGGAGTCTTTCACAACGAATATGGCAACGGCGGACTGAGACTGACGGTATCCAAGTTTTTTTCGCCCAAGGGAACTCCTATTAGTGCTCGTGGAGTTCAGCCGCACATTGTTGTAGAAGAATCCGACTCTAACGAAAAACTCGAGATCGCAGCCCTCAAGCCTTCGACAATCGATTCAAAAAGGTTTGTTTCGAAAAGCAATACGAAGCCGGATCTTGCGAAAGAACGAGCCATTTTGGAAGCTCGACAAAAAGTTAATTTCGGCAGGTAGATTCGTCACAACCCGCAGTTCAAGCCATTACGGTATTTGTGCCATACAAATCCACTTGTAAGAGCGGTTGGTTCGGTTTGGTCTTGAAAAAAACCTGTCTCAGATCCGAATACCATCATTGCCTGTAGTCTCGCCAATTTGATTCCACTATCGATCGTCATCCACAGATGAGCCAACGCGGTTGTTCAAAACGTATGGATTGGATCCGGTCTGTTAGGTCGTGGTCGTTGTCGCTGGCAGTACCCACGATTGCCTGCGCACTTGGCGTTGGTGAACCGCAGGCATCTGCTCAAACGACTGGTTTTCCGAAACGAGGAACAGATCAGTTTCCAAGCGCACCTGTGTCGGATACCCCATCCAATCCGCGTCAACGTGATGATCAATACGCTCAAATCTCGCAGGAAGTGGATTTGATTGAAAAACAACATTCTCTGCTTCGGCGTGTCGTTCGTCTGGTGGGGCCAACTGTCGTTCATATCGAAGCCGTTAAGGAAGAGCCGTTTGCAGACCGAGCCACCAATGGTTCCAAATTGGACTCAAGATCCAAGCCCGAGAACCGAAAGATCGAAGAAGCGGGTTCTGGAGTGATCGTCCAAATAAGTAACAAAAACTACGTGATCACCAACCGCCATGTGGTCCATGCAGCTTCGCTGCAAAACATCAAAGTGGAAACGGATGCTGGAGCTTCGTTGAAACCCATTCGCATTTGGGAGGATGCCTCAACCGATATCGCGGTCATCGACATCAATCGCAACAATTTGCCGATTGCAAGGATCGCAGACAGTCGTCAAATCGAAATGGGGGACTTTGTTTTCGCGGTGGGGAGCCCATTTGGTTTGAATCACTCAGTCAGTTACGGAATCATCAGCGCCAAAGGGCGACGCAATCTCGAGTTGGGTTCCAAGGCAATTATTTATCAAGACTTTATTCAGACGGACGCAGCAATCAATCCAGGCAACAGCGGTGGCCCACTCATGAATTTGCGAGGTGAGGTGATCGGCATCAACACGGCCATCGCAAGCAATTCAGGCGGGAATGAGGGAATCGGATTCTCGATCCCCATCAACTTAGCCATGACGGTGGCTCGGCAATTGGTGGAAAACGGCGAGTTGCAGCGATCGTATTTGGGAGTGAGCGTGGAGCGAGCTTTCAATTCGGAACATACGGTTGCACCTGGAACTGCAAGGCCACGAGGCGCGTTTGTGAAAGTGATCAAACCGAATAGCCCAGCCGAGCTCGCCGGACTACGTTATGGCGATGTGATCCTAGAATTTGATGGCTCACAAGTCGAGAATGATGAGCATTTGGTTCAAATGGTAGGACTTACCGATCTGGGTAAACCGGTGGACGTCGTTCTCATTCGTGACGGTCGCCAAATGAGGGTTGCCGTCCAGTTAATTGCCGTACCAGCCGTTCATTAACGCCCATCCCGTTCAAGGAAGCCCAAATTTTCCAAAATTTCGTTTAAGAAGAGGGCAGTTTGAAATCTACCTATACACTGGGTGGCACGGGTGGCACGCTCTGAGGTACGAAGGGCGTAGTGAATCGCTAGAGTCATCTGCCACACTTCCCACGCCCATCGCTAATCGCTTTGGGCGTGCCACACGGTGGCCTGGCCTGGTAGTTTTCTGTCTGCCGCTCGCCTAACGGCGCCTAACGGTCAGCCGTAGACGTACCCTGATGGTGATCGACTAAAACACGCCAATTGCTAGCGTCAAGCTCGCATTATCGGAAGAACTGGCAAAACAGTTAAACTGCGCAGTTCGTGCAAGGCTGGTATTACAGGTATCAACCTTAAGATCGTCAAAAGCCGAAAGAAGGGATAGATGAGGTCCCGGCTTACTCTTTTGGTTGTGGCGGTTCTGAGATGAGCGACAAAACGCGTAAACGGAATTTGTTGAAGCGCAGCGTGCAGCTTGCCTGCTTCACTTTCGTGTCAGGCACTTTTGTTATACCAACAGGCTGCAATCGCGCTCATTATCGCAACCGCGCGGATCAGGAAGTCACGAGCGTCATCAATGAAAAGATCGCGGATGCGTGTGCGCCAGCCATCCCGAGTATTCAAATGGACCGGGCGTCCCGTATGTTCGACCCATTCAATCCCGACCGGCCTCCTATGCCAGAGGATGACAATACTGCAAATCAGTACATGAAGGTGCTAAATGGCAAAAAAGGCTATCCGCTTTGGGATGTGAACGGCAAAACCAACACAGCCGAAAATCCAATTTGGTGGCAATATCTCCCGCTGGATGAGCGCGGTGTACTCGTTCTTGACGCGGATGCGGCAGTTAGAACCGCAGTCCTACACAATACAGTTTATCAGTCGGAAATTGAAACGCTATATCTATCCGCACTCGACGTTAGTTCGGAACGCTTCTTCTTAGGTAACCAATTGTTTGCAGGCTACAGTGCTTCTTACACGTCAGACGGTGCGCTGAGGCGAGGCAATGGCGGATCGAGTCGCTCGACGGTCAATGCATCAACTTTCTCCAGAGGCCCTCGCGGCATTGGATTGCAACGCCAATTTAACAACGGTGCCACCTTGATCGCCGGTTTTGCAAATTCGCTGACTTGGCAATTGGCTGGTCCCGACACACAAAGTGCAACGACTTTGCTTGACTTCAGTTTGATTCAGCCTTTGCTTCGCGGGGGTGGTCGGGACTTGATCATGGAGCGATTGACCCTAGCAGAACGAACGCTTCTATACAACGTTCGAGCCTTTGAACGCTATCGAACAGGTTTTTATACGACGGTCACTGTCGGACGGGCTGCGGAGCCTGGTCCTACTCGCCGGGGTGGATTGTTCGGCGGAGCAGGATTGCAGGGCTTCACAGGCTTGGGCGGCGGTTTCGGTACCGTTGGAACGGTTCAGAACAACGCCGGTGGCTTTGGTGGTGGCGGTGGTGCTGTGCCAACCGTCGGTGGCTTCCTGGGCTTGGTACAAAACCAACTTCAAATCACCAACGCCGAAGAAAACGTCGCTAGACAACGCGAGAATCTGGCTCGATTCGAGGATACGCTCAGAGAACAACTGCTGATTATCCCTGCGAGCCAAGACGCTATTCCAAGCCAGCAACTCCAAGTGGCCCAAGCTCGCCAATCGCTGATTGGATCCCAGGCGAATTTACTGCAATTGCGATTCAATTTTGAGCAGTCGATGGATAATTTCAAGGTCACTTTGGGCTTGCCCCCTTACGTGTGCATTGAAATCAAGGATCCAATTTTGGACCAGTTCAATCTGATTAGTTCGGAACTTAAGCAGCGACGAGATCAAGTCGCCGACTTACGGAACGCAATAGGTGACAGCAACGGAAAACTGTTGGAACTGAGCCCAATTCAAATTGAAAAAGAGACAGGCACAAAATACCGATCGTTAAAATGGAATTCGGATACGGCTGCAGCGGTCAGCGAGATACGAGGCAAAATAGACAAAATCGAATCGGTCCGCCGCAGACTTTTGGATCAAGACTTTGCCCAGATCCGGCAAGATATCGAAAAGCTTCGAAGCGTCTCTGGCGCTCGAGAAGCTGAATTGGCTCGGTTGCGAGACGTGTATCAAAAGGAACGCTCCACGGTTTGCAATTTGTTGCCGACCGAGTCGCTGGACATTGCGCTTCTCGATTCAGGTGAAATCAAAGTACTCCCGGACGTCTTGACCAAAGACGTTGAACGACTTGAAAAACGATTTCAAGATCGCGAAACCAAGATCAAGAAATTGGATGCCGACTTGGGGAAATTGCTCTCCAAACGAGACGAAACGGACGGTCGGAAGCTCTTTGAAGCGCTTCGCGATCAAGCACTTCTCCCAAGTCAAAGTATTCTCGCAGAATTTGCAGAGGACGTCTTGGCAATGCAAGTCTTGCAGGCCCGGGCCAGAATCGAAAGCGTGGTCCTTCCGCCAGTTGACTTGATGCCGGAAGAAGCCATCGAAATTGCGAGAGCCAATCGACTTGACTGGATGAATACGCGCGCTGGCCTCGTGGATTCATGGCGGTCTATCGAAGTAGTCGCCGACAGCTTAGAAAGCACACTTGATGTCGTCTTTTCCGGCGACATGCAAAACGCAACCGATAATCCACTGTCCCTGCGAGGGAAAACCGGACGATTGCGAGCTGGATTGCAATGGGACTCACCCTTGACTCGCTTGCAAGAGCGAAATCAATACCGACAGGTTCTGATCGAATACCAACAAGCGAAACGAACGTACTACCGTTTTGAAGACACCGTTTGGCAAACACTCCGGTCCGAATTGCGAAACATTCGTTACAACCAATACAACTTCGAGTTGCAACGCTACGCCGTTCGAATCGCTGCCCAACAGATCACCATCAACGAAGACCTGCGACAAATCCGTGAGAGCTTGAGTCTCGCCTCCGGCCCGACTGCAGCTCGAGACAGCGTCTCCGCATTGGCGGACTTGCTAACGGCGCAGAATACTTTCCTAGGCGTTTGGGTCTTTTATGAAGCTCAGCGTAGAAATTTGGACCAAGACCTTGGGACCATTCGGGTCGACGATAGCAACATTTGGGTCGATCCAGGTTCCATTACATCTCACGCCTACGGTTTTGGTCGTGGGGAGGACAATAACTCGCTCGGATCGCAAATACTTTGGAATGACGGGTCGCAACCAGCGGACGTTGCTCCACCGGTCATAATGGATACAACTGCGATCCCAAATCAAGCCAATCCGGGTGTCATTGCGACAGCAGTCTTACCACCAAAATTCTAGGTTGCCGATTGTCGCCTTTCGCTTTTCAAAAGTAACGTTAACCACGCACACTTTTGCGGAGCAAAAGGCGACACTAATAAATTCACAGCCTAGGAGCGAAAGGCGACACAGCTCTGCCGCCGAGCGTCGGAGCCACAATGAACCGTCTGTGTAGGAAAGAGTATTAATGGATTTCTTAGATGAGGACAGCGAGGCATCGTCCTTGTTGCCTTTCGGAGCCGAACACTTCATGAGGCGAGCCATCGAGCTTGCGCAACAGGCCGCAACCGAAGATGAAGTTCCCGTCGGCGCGATCATTGTGCATAAGCACCAAATCATTGCTGCGGCCTACAATCAGCGCGAGAATCTAGCGGACCCGACGGCTCACGCGGAAATGATTGCGATCACGCAAGCAGCCTCGCAATTAAAGTCTTGGCGACTCATCGATTGTGAGTTGTACGTCACCCTCGAACCATGTCCAATGTGCGCTGGTGCGATTTTGCAGTCGCGGATTCCTCGCGTTTTTTATGGTGCAATCGACCGAAAAGCAGGCGCCGTCGAATCCATGTACCAACTCTTGTCGGACCCAAGACTGAATCACCAATGCGTAGTCCAGGGTGGCGTACTGGCCATCGAATGCGGCCGGGTTCTGACGGAGTTTTTCGAAGAGAAGCGTCGACAGGGAAAAAAATAAGGTGCGGCACTTGTTGGGTCAGAAATCGCTCTGCCCCATGGCTGCGATCCGCCTTTCAAAACGTTTTAGGTTGCTAGCTTCATTGGCCTGCTTGTATCCATGGGATGCGTATCTCGTTCACCCGTACATCACTACTTTCCATCCGTCGATCGGCTTTACTGTAGCACAGCTTGGCCCGCCATCTTTGCCGGTTCCTGGAATCGTGGCTTGAAGTATTCGCTTCGGAGCGTCTACAACCGAGCTTATCATTTCCCATGTTATCCCTTGCAACGGGATCTTGATTCGACGTTGCCAACAACTGTCGATCTGTCCAGCCGATTTTCCGATGTCAATGTAAATGAATCGTCCCGTTGCTGGGCCTTGCACGATGGTACCAACAAAGTTGGGCGGACCATCGGCTCGGTTTCCTCTGATGGTGATGCTACACTCGAATCGAAGGTCAGTAGTTTTTGATCGTTGGACCTGAATGGATTTGTAGTCGTTGCCCTTGCCTTCTTGAACTCCGAAATCTACTCCGGCTGGAGGAGCAATCAAACTGATTTGGATCGGTATTAGGATGTCCGATTTTGTTTGCTTCTTCATT
>JAYTVM010000061.1:0-8239 GCA_043743995.1 Pirellula sp.
ACGCTTGCCAAAGCGTGGGTGAACTGCGAGAAACGATCTCGCTCCCCACGGTCTCCGCGACCGTAGCTACCCTCGGTTATCAACTTGACAAAGCACTAGTCGTTTTTATTCCTCAGCCACAGCTCCAGAAACAACAGATTCCAAAGTCGGTATGCTTGATTCCCTCGCCCTGACATGTGCTCGTCGACCAACGATGCAAGCGCTTCCCGTCGAAAATACTCATGACATTTCGCATCCTGGCCAAGCAACGCATCGTAGGTTCGGTCTCGCAAGGAAGTCCGAAACCACTTAGCAATCGGGACGCCAAAACCCATTTTTGGCCTATGCCATATCTCCTTCGGCAATAGATCCTTATAAGTATCCAGCAACAATCGTTTGCCCTTCCTGCCTCTAAGCTTCAAATGCGAAGGCAAGGACGCAGCCCATTCCACTAGACGATAGTCCAATAGCGGCTGCCGTACTTCCAACGAGTTAGCCATGGAAGCGATGTCCACTTTGGTCATCAAATCACAAGGCATATACGTCTGCAGATCCGCCGTCGACGCGCAACTGAGCAAGTCGCGTTTGCCCGCGTTCCGCCAAGCGTCAGCCAAGAAGGAGACTGGGTTGCGATCTGGCAATTGCTGAATAAAAGATTCTTGATAGAGATCTAACCGACTTGCTTCGCCGAAGATCTGGATCCAATTCATGTAACGTTCGATCGGAGGCTGGCCAAGCGCCTCGCAAAAACGTCGAACGCGACGAAGTAGTGACCGCCTCGCATTCGAGTCAGGCAACCGATTCATAATCCAACTTTGATTGAGCCACCCCACTGGCAACCAAGACTGCAACTGGCCGCTGAGCTTTAACGCACGATAGCGCTCGTAGCCACCAAACAACTCATCGCCCCCATCGCCACTAAGTGCGACCGTTACGTGTTTTCGAGTCATCTCACTCAAATACCATGTCGGTACGGCCGATGAATCGCCAAACGGTTCATCGTATTGCCTTACCAGTCGGTCGAGAATACCCATCGCATCTGGGGTCACTTCAAATCGTTCGTGTTTTGTGCCGACATGGTCTGCAACCATCTTGGCATAATGAGTTTCATCGAAATCCGCTTCCGAAAACCCGATAGAGAAGGTCCGTATTGGTGTATCCAGTTGCTGTTGCGCAATTGCGACGACCAGCGAAGAATCGATTCCACCGGAGAGAAACGCTCCGAGTGGAACATCGCTTCGTAGACGAATGCGAATGGCATCCGCCAACAGTGTCCGTAAATGTTCCGATGCAGTTGACGGGTTGATTACGATCTCTTTGGACCAGTCCACGTTCCAAAATTTTTGAATTCGCAAACTTCCATTTTCGAATACGGCGTAGTGCCCCGGCGGCAACTTGTGGATACCTTTGTAAATAGAATGCGGGTGCGGAATGTACTGATAAGTTAAGAACAAGTCGATGGAGCCTGGATCGATCTCTTTGCGAATCCCAGGCAAGGTCATCAGACATTTGAGTTCACTGGCAAAAACGAGTCTTCCGTCTTGAAAGGTGTAGTAAAGTGGCTTCTTGCCCATTCGATCGCGAGCCAGAACCAATCGTTCGTTGCGTCGATCCCAGATCGCCATCGCGAACATGCCATTCAGATGCTCGAAGCAGTCTAGCCCTAGATCTTCGTATAAGTGAACAATCGTCTCGGTGTCAGATTGGGAACGAAAGGTATGTCCGGCCCCTTCCAATCGATATCTGAGTTGCTGGTAATTGTAGATTTCGCCATTGAAAACAATTTGAACGCTGCCATCTTCGTTGCCGAGCGGTTGGTGTCCGGTTGCCAAATCAATAATCGAGAGCCGACGAAAGCCGAGCGCGACTCCAGGCGAAGGGGGTCCGTTCAAGATGGAATGGTTCATCGCCGAAGGAATAATCAAATGGCCTTGATCATCGGGCCCCCGGTGAGCGATAGCACTCGTCATTCGGCCTAACTCGTCGCGAGTCAGACCCTTTGCATCGTGCGCCCAAATTCCACCCGCGATACCGCACATTTCAAATTCGCTCGGTTGTCAGTTGAAAAGGAAATACGATTTCCCAGGTTGAGTTTGAAAGGTTATCCCTTGGTCGTCCACTCCACCGGAGTTGGCTCGATTGTTCCAGCCAACGGCGATCCGCTGTCTTTTCGACCACTTCCCTTCAAACGACTAATCACACGAACGGACATGTCGGATTCACAGAGGATCTGACAGCTGAGGCGAACTCCCGAAGCACCTTTGGCGGCCAAAACTTGCTTTTCCGCGACCGTCATCGTATCCGGTTCCCCTGAAATGAACTCCACCCGGCAGGTTGTGCAGCGTGCTTTACCGCCACATGCATGCAATTGATCCGTGCCCGCTTCCTCGCACAGAGCAGCAGCAAGCCGTTTTCCTTCTGGAACTTCAAAAGTTCCGATTCCCTCAACTGTGAGACTTGGCATCGTAGATACTATTTCGAAAAGAGTAAGCGACAAAAAACGTAGAAACCTAAAAGCAAAGATACCCTTGATTGGATCCGCTGGACAGGTGGCGGATGCCACGTGGTGGATGCTGCCAGCATCCGAACCGACGACCACGTGGCAGATGCTGCCAGCATCCGAACCGACTACCACGTGGCGGATGCTGCCAGCATCCGAACCGACGCTAGCAGCGTCGGCCACGACTGGTCGGCCACGACCGGTTGGCCACGAGGCTAGCCAGGAAACTTCTTGTTTGCCCATTCGGTCAACTTCTCACGAAAGATCTTGGAGTTGTGGCGGATGTCGGTCGGCAATTTTCCCGGATAGACAACGACTCGCTTCACATCGTCGCTACGTGGATTTCTCTGCAAACGGTCGACAACAGCCTTTGACAACTGAGCGTCATTTAGTTCTCTGTCATGTGTCTGCCTTGGCCAAGGTTCAAGAATGACCATCGGCGATTGCGAAAATCGATCACCTGTCCCTATCAGAGCAGATCGGTAAACTTCGGGATGGGAGTTTGCAATCGCCTCAATTGTTTCCGTAAAAAGCACTCGAGAATCGGAAACAACTCGATGCGACTTTCGGCCGCAAAACCAGAATCGATCTTGTTCGTCCAAGTAGCCGACGTCTCCCATCCGATGCCAGACTTCATCGCCATCTCTTACTTTATGAATTGCGTTTTGGTCCTCGCGTGTAACGTACTGCTTAGAAACAACCTCGCCGCAAACCATGAGTTCCCCAATTTCACCGAGTGGCATTTCCTTTGCGTCATCGATGTTCTCAATCGGCCTGTCATCGATTGCAATAACTCGCCAACGTATTCCAGAAAATTTGCTTCCGACACAAGTCCCAGCTCCTTGCCGAGTCTTAAGTGCGGTTTCTTGCAATACGACGCGAGATTCGATCGAGGCGATTGGCAAAGCTTCCGTTGCGCCGTAGGGCGTGTACATGTACCCATCCATATGCATCGCATTCCGGACTTGTTCCAATACTCTTGGCGGAACCGGTGCGCCTGCCGAAAGGACACGCTGGAGCGACTCGACTCGGCGTCCAGACTTCGCGCAAACCCCGCCTACTTTGGTCCATAAAGCCGGTGACCCAAACGACTGATTAATCTGCCATTGATCGATTGCGTCTAGCAATCGAACTGGATCGACATCTGCCGGTCGAATTGGATTCATGTCCGGCAGGATCGTAGTCGTTCCCATGACCGCGTTGAAGAGCCCAAACAACGGAAAACAACTCAAGTCCCGACCGCCAGGCTGAATCCCGTAGTGCCCAGCCACTTGATCAATCTGAGCATTAAAAGTCCCGTGCGTGTAAAGAACTCCCTTTGGAGGACCTGTGCTACCTGTCGTGAAAATGATGGCTGCCGGATCGTCTAGTTTGGTCGCCGGCAAAAGTAATCCGTTTGCAGATTCCTTTTCCAGGCGACCCAATGTTACTGAGGGGAGTCCAGGAAACCAACGACCAGCCGTCACGTTTAAATTGGCATTCGGGAATCGCGATTGGAAAAAACGCAATATGGCATGCGCCATTGGAATTGCAATAAACCCATCTGGACGGGTCGCTGCTAGACATTCGATCAAGTTTTTGCGGCCCATTCCCGGATCAATAAGAATGAGTGTCGCACCCGACTTGAGGACCGCAAAAACCAATGCAATAAAGTCTTCGCCGAATCGAACCAGTAACGCGATACGTTTGCCCGGGCCGATTCCCATCCCTTGGAGACCGGCTGCAATCGACGCGGATCGACGTTCCAACTCCGCCATCGTAATCGTGTCATAGATTCGATGATCGCGCTGTCGGTGTGACCCGCGTGGAGAAGCGATGGCGATGGCATCTGGAGCGAGCGTTGCTTGTATGCTGAGCCTAGCTCCTACATTGGCGATGTGTCCACCTACGTCATGCGTTAGCACCGATTGAAGATTCGATTGAGGATTCGATTGAAGCCAATCGTTGGGATTTCCAGACAAAGTCTTCACTTGATTCGGATGGGAACTTCGAAAGTTATTTTGGAGTTGTTAGGCTGCTCGGATGAATTCACTATTATTGCTGCGTCGCTGAACTTGGGTGGTCCATACGCCCGCTTCGGGTTATTTGAAAAACCATATCGCTCTGTTGGAATGCCAAAGGAATTCTTGTCCAGTCGCGAATTCTCGTTTTCGTCATGGTATGCACTAACGGCCAAGCGAGGGACCGTCTCTCCATCCTGTTCGGTTCCGAGCGGAATCGGAATTTCGACTTGCCAAGTGGCTTTCGAATCGAAGATGCGAACCGACTCCTTTGCAATGGCGTACTCAGGATCATTGAAATGTGCTTTGCCTAAATAAATAGCCACGCGGCACGCCCCGTTGTTCTCAGCAAAGCCTGAAATGTCAATTTTCAAGGAAACGGTAGTTGTACTTGTGTTGGCTTGTTTTGACGTTTCGACCGTAATTTCGCTCGAGGGTTCGTAAACTGCGATGCGTTCGCTTTTGTCTGGCGGACCTTTCGATTCAACGTTTTTTTTCGTATCGCAACCCAGCCCCATCGCGATCACAAAGAGCAGCCCGAATCCGAACCATTTTGAAACCGGCGTAATGAACTTGCTGTGGCAATCTGCTACTGCGTTTCCAGCCAAAATGTTTCCGCCTTGATCAAATAAAGACGCGACGGTTGAACACAATCCATTCGACCACCAACAGAGCCAGCCCAAGGAGCAGAACCCAACGCCAAATCTCTTGGCGAGCCTGAACGATGGAACCACTGGCAGCCACTTTTTCGTATCCCATTTGTATCGAGTCGGCGACTGCTAGGTTGCTTTCGCGTGCAGAAAACAAATTAACACAAAAGGCCTCCACCGGCTTCTCAACACCATTTGCGAAAACTTGGTAGATTCCGAGTTCGTCCGTCTTCGTAAAGGTGTGTCGACTCTCGTCGCCACGCGTGAGTTCCGTCGTGTGCCCGTCTGGTGCGACCACGCGAAAGTCCTTGAATCGATTTGAGAGCAACAGCCCGATCGGCCAGCCTGGCTGGACGCTTGGAGAGGATGATTCCGTAATACCTCCACCTAGGTACTCCACGGTGGAGTACACGAACACCGGAAAGCTGCGTCTGTTTCCCCAATTCGTATTGACTCCCACTCCTTCGCCAGTCGCTTGGACAATCGAAAAACCGAGTACCGCATCCTGAAAAGGTCCACGCGGTGCAACTCCAAAAACGGGTCCAACGTCGCTAGTCATCAAAACCGTTCCGGACTCGCCAGGGTTAATCGTCCTGGCCTCGATAATAAGGACGGAAGCCATTTCTAAATACTGTGTCATTGAATTCGTTCGATTGACGTCTAAGATAAAAACGGGCCCCTGCGGTTGGCCAAATTTCCAACCTTCGTTTTGAGGCTCTTCGCCAGGCTTGCTGATGGTGATCGGTGGACTTGGTGGTACGCTTCCAATGAACAACGTATTGCTTGAAGGCATTTGCGAGGGCGAACACTGATCGAAGATGATAAGGTCAAACTCCGAGTTAAGGGTTGCTACTTGATACTTCGGATCGGCCAAGAACGTTGGCGATTCGATTTGAACTGAGGCTATTTGTTGAACTCGCGCGGTTTGAAGCGAGGTTTCTAACGCAGCGTTGCCTGGCGTCACCAGCAAGACGCTTATTTGTTTGGTCGGTCGAATGGCTGCGTATGCCACGTTATCCACTTTGAGCGCGTCCTCATAGTCAAGAGTCAGCTTAAGCTGTCCTTGATCCATATCGGTGAGCTCAAAAAGTAGCCCTGCTTCTTGACCTGCATCCACACTACCTGTCGACGCGTCGAGAAGCTTGCCGTCGAGTTCGAGCGAAGCAGTGAAATCCACCTTCGCATCCCCTTGATTCGTGATCCGTGCGAATGCCTCCAACTTGCTGGTTTTATCCTCATTCCGCTGTACCGCAAAACTGAGAATGCCTAAGTTGTTTGTCTTGGCTTCCCCAATTGGAATAAACTCCATTTTCAGCTTGCCCAAATCGAAGTCTCCCAGGTCGCCAAAAGCACCATCGCTTAAGAGGTATACCGTAGCGGGGATTGCATCCGCCACCATAATATCGCTGAGATTGTCGAAGCTAGAACGTCCGGGATTGGCCAATCCCGCGGCAGCCCGTAGCGCTTCGCTAACATCCGTTCCGTGCGATGTAGCTTGAATCGAATCAACGGCGCTAAACAACCGACCACGATCCTTGGTAAAGCCTTGGCGAACATCCGCTCGATCCGAGAAAGCAATCACCATCCCAACATCGTCTGCGGAGGTATCCGAAAGCAATTCCCGCACTTTCTTTTTGGCCAAGTCCAATCGGTTGGGTGAAACGTCTGTCGCTTGCATGCTAGCGGAGTTGTCGATGATGTAAATTCGACGTTCACCGATTCGGCTCTGCCCACTCCATCCTGGCCTCATACAAGCCAAAATCAAAAGAGCCAAAAAGAGCAATTGCAGATAAAGAAGTAGGTTTTTGCGAAGCTTCTGCCAAATGCTGTTAACGTGAACGTCCTCTAACGTTCTTTTCCAAAGCAAGGTGCTTGGCACGGCAAGCTCGCGGCGCTTTAACTTCAAGAAGTAGAGACTAAGAACGGCAGGCGGAACCATCAGTAATAAAGACCATTGCAATGGGCCGAGAGCGCTGATCCAACTCATCGCACAAGTCCTTTGCTGCGAAGATACTCATTGACCAGCACATCCGCGGCATGATCGCTTCTAGCCGGGACATAAGTGATCGATCGCTTGTTACAGAACGATTTGGCTTGCTCGATAAAAGCTGCGAGCGTTTGATGGTATCGGTTGAGCAACCCTGCCGAAATCGAAACTTCGCGTTGGTCGCCGTCTTCGCAATCGACCAATTTCAAATCCCCTTGCACCGCGGGCGATAATTCCTCTGGGCTCAACAGGTGAATGAGAAAAATATCCATCTCCCTTGCCACCAGCATTCGCAACGCAGAATCGTATCCGGCTTTGTTCATCAAGTCAGTCACTAGGACCACGATTCCTTTGCCGGTATTCTTGACGCAAAATCGCTTAATCGATTCCGCCATGGTAGTTGCTGAAGTCACACACGACAGGGACTCAAGATGACCAAGCAAACGATGGGTGGACGACTTGCCTCGAATGACAACTGGATTGGACGAGGTTTCAAAACTGGATACCGATACGCGGTCTCCACGGCACAAACCGATGTACGCAAGACTCGCGGCGATTTGCTTGGCAACGAAAAATTTGCTCGGTTCACCAAAATCCATCGACATGGAATCGTCGATAATCGTATAGAAATGCAGATCCTCTTCTTCGAGAAAAATCTTAAGGTAAAGTCGATCCATCCTCGCAAAAAGGTTCCAATCAATAAAACGCAAATCGTCGCCATTGACGTAGTTGCGAAAGTCCGCAAACTCAACGCTCTGCCCCTTGCGTTTGCTTCGCCTCTCTCCCTTCATGCGTCCGCGGAAAATCTTTCGACTGACAAGCTCCATGCGCTCCAATTTAGCCATGGTTTCAGCGGAAAGGATGGCCGACGACGGTTTGGACGAATTGATCGTAGAACTCTCTGCCATGAGCAACCGACAAGGTGAGGGGTCGAAGTAACATTCCGTCTAAGTTTAGCAAAAAATCAGGACAAGTGAGTACAGACTTTAGCCCGACAGGCCAAATCCCAACTAGTTCTGGCGAGTAATGATAGGGGTAGGGAAGCCGGGTAGACCGGCTCCCCTCCCTCCAAACCGTACGGGCGGTTTTCCCGCATACGGCTATCCAGTTAGTAGGTTCCCGT
>JAYTVM010000062.1:0-2501 GCA_043743995.1 Pirellula sp.
ACGACGAACGCGTTGGGCGAGACAAACAACAGTTGGCTAAGCATGTAGAGGCCGGATCGGAAGTATCGCGGGACGGGGGTTCAATTCCCCCCGCCTCCACTTGATTTCGAAGAGCCGTCGATCGGATTCCGATGGACGGCTCTTTTTCGTTTGTTCGAAAAGACTTGCGTCGACGTGCATGCAGTTCAACTACGTCGGAAACTACGAGGAGGCTTTTGCAGTAACTGCCGATTCGTCAGACAATCGCTAACGCGACCGCATTTAGCAGCATTGCTTGCTGCTACCCACGGTCGTTAATAAATTCCCAGCCCATGAAAGTCTGGTCCCCAAAAGCGTCCGGTCCGGATGAGCATGACGATTTCGAAGCATGTGCCTGAGGATTTCAGGCCCGGGGACCAGCAATCGCCACACGGATTATATTACCGATGCATAGCCAATCGAGCCAAGCTAATCACTTCCAAAAGATCCTCTGCGAGTAAGTCCTCGGCTGCTGATGCGGCTTTCTTGAGTGAATCAAACAGCGACTTGCTCGCGATGATCGGACTTCGCACCAGCTGCTTCGCGAGACGGTCGTCGAGCCTCGAGAACAACTGGTCTCGAGCTTGGTTTTCCTCAACGACTACATTGGGCAAACGAACAGTGCTGTGGGCACCTGGAATTGTGACATTCAACTGAAGACTTACTGGTAAAACCAAGCTGGGGCCGATGAATGCGAGGCGCTGTCCAAAACTGCCAGCCATCTGTCGTACACCAGTATCAAGCCTTGGTGCCATGACGTCGAAGTCATCGTGACTATGCTCCAAACCCAACTTGTGTCCCAACTCATGAGCGACGACCGACAGTAAATCCATGCCACCGGTGAGCGATGGATAGGTGCTGCCCAACGGATCCAGTTGCCAACCGTACCCCGCAGCGTTCCGATCAATCCAGACATAGTCCGTGTCGGAGGCGATGCCTAGCTCGGTGTCGGGTAGGTCGGCCACTTCTACGTGAAGTTGCTGCAAATTGCTAACAGCCGTTTGGCCGATACCCTTGCTTCGCCAGTAGTTGATTGCCTGATCGACCGTCTGATTCAATGTGTCTTGAGTAAGCGATCGTCCCGTTGTGCTCAGCGCACCTCCCACTGATGCCATAAGTGGCTTGGAGTTTTTATGAATTATAATGTTGCCACCGTCGAGCGTGGTAGTCGGATCAGCTCCGTCGGCTGCCCCCAGCAGGTTGTCGTAGACCACGCCGTTACCCTGGTTACCGAGCCAGATCTTGATGCGGAACTTGTCCACTCCGCCGCCGCCATTTACCTGGCCGTCGATGGCTGTCAGTTCGAAGCCATAGCCGCCGACTCCGTTGACTGTGCCGATTCCGCGAAAGCGTGCCTTAGCCCCCGAAACCACCAACCACTCGTAGCTTGTACTCTTAAAGTTAAAGTTGGCGAGTTTGAACTGGAAATCCGTGTTGCCCGTCGGGACATTGTTCCCGTTTTGATACTTGGATACGAAGCCAAAAGTGGCTCTACCGCTTAGTGCAGGATTGGCGGTGTATGCCCCAACGGGTGAATTGATCCTACCGTTGCCGGTGACAAAGCCAGCACTAGGATCGTAAATGACAACGTACGTGGACGAGGATGTAGCGGCTAGGTTACGGTTATCGGTCACGGTTAGCTTTACTGAAAAGACGCCAGCCGCAGAATACACATGACTACCGGTGACGGAACCCGATCCGTTATTTTCGCTGACTGTGCCCGTGGACGTGCTGCCGTCGTCCCAATCCCAAACCGCAGTGTGTGTATCCTGAAAATCTGGGTCTGTAAAGCTCGCGGTCATATTGACCGTCGCATTCACAGCGGTAGGATCCGGCACTGTGAGATCGCCGACCGTGGGAGGACGGTTGATGGCCTTTACGACTACATCGTTACCCGTGCCAAAGCTGTTGTAACTAATCTTGAACTGATTGCCGCCGGGAATCGAAAATATTGTTCCTTCCGGTAACCCATTGAAGATGCCGTCCACGATGTCTGAGTTGTCATTATCGATGATTGTAAACAGGTCACCGTCAACCGGTGCGAACCCATTAATCACGCTGAGGCTAAGTGCGCCTCCGAGAGTAACCAAACCGGTCACATTCAGCCGGTCGTATTGCGTCCCGGCAGTGTAACCACCGATTTCAGCTTGGAAAGCTCCGTCCGAGTTCTGTGTATAGTCGCCCTGTAAGTCGAGGAGTCCGGGTGAAAAGCCGGGACTGACCACGCCCGAACTGTTGACAGTTCCAAAAATCGAGCCGGAGCCTTCAACGCTGCCGCCTTGGATGTTTAGCGTGCCAGAGATTGACCCACCCCCAAGGCGCGATGTGCCAGAATTCTGCGTGAAGGAAGTAAGTGTCAAGTTTCCGCTTTGAGCGTCCACCAACCCGTCGTTGTGGAAGGCACTGCGGAATTCAGTGGTGCCGACGCCGGCCGTCTTGCGTAATGTCGCGCCGGCATGATTGTGGAATGAACTGGGCAGGTT
>JAYTVM010000063.1:0-8218 GCA_043743995.1 Pirellula sp.
CACGCTACCCTGCTGAACTTCATTAGGGGTTGCTAGTGGCTGTGTCGGGAGTCTGATCAGGCCCTCTCAATCACACGGACTCGCAACAGTAGCATCGGATTCCGCACCCAATGCATTGATAGCTCTAGAGAATGATTATATTTATTGCTGATAAACAGATAGCTTGTTGGGCGCTTTAAGCACAATCGCTACAATGCACATGGTTTCCCTGATCGTTAGTGTTTACCACATAGTCGCAGCCCAATTTCGATGATCCGCAGAATTGTTCTTTCTAACTTTATGGCTCATGCCAAAACCGAGCTCCAGTTAGCCGATGGCCTCACCGTTTTGGTCGGGCCAAACAACATCGGAAAGAGCACTGTTGCGGTTGCCTTGAAAATTCTCGCCCGCAATACGAACTCGAATTTCGTAATGCAACACGAGCGGAAGGAATGCTCCATCTCGGTCGAGACTAGCGAAGGGCACTCTATTCAGTGGATCAAGCGCAAAAGCCCAAGCTACGTCATCAATGGTCAACCGAAAGATCGCCTCGGTCGCGGTGGTACCCCACCTGAACTGGAGGAAACCCTTCGGCTAGCTCCCGTCGAATTCGAAGACAAAGACTTCGAGCCACACTTTGGCGACCAAAAATCACCCATATTCCTGATCAATCGGCCACCTAGCCAAATCGCTCAGTTCTTTTCCACCACCTCGGACGCCGAAAAACTGGTCGCCATACAGCGCCTCCACCAGCGGCATCGCTCCGACGCGCAAACCCAGACCAAACTCCTTTCATCAAGAAATGAGGCAATTCAACAATCGCTCGAGACCTTGGAGAGCATACCAAAACTCGAATCCGAATTCATGAGCTTGGAACGCGAAGCCCAATCGCTGGAGAGTCTCGCCAACGAGATCGCGAATTTAGAAAGGCTAATTCAAACCTACGCGGAGTTAGTATTAGAACAACAGTTGGAATCGCATCGAGCCAACTGCTTGGTGCAACTGAGGCCAGTACCTGTCATTCATCCGACAGAGCATTTGGCAGGGGTCGCAGCCGAATGGGAAATCACAGCGGAAAGTCACCGCTTTGCAGACGATTCCGCTCGGGTACTCGCAACACTTGCAACCGCCCCTATGTTAGTCGAGGTTGACCCGCTCTCGAGCATGACATCCGAATTGGAAGCTGCGAATGCGAAATTCACCTATTGCAGAGAGCTTCGGTTAGCACATCAGGATCTTGCACACCCGTGCAAATTGGAAGCGACCGACACGCTGCAAATTTTGGTCGATGGGATTGAGGCGTTGGAAATCGAGAATCATCGATTGGCCGAGATCGGACGAGCGGCCGCAGCCTTAAGGGAATTCCCCACCTTCGTTTCGGACGAGCCCCTTGGCATTATCATTCGCGGGTTCGATCAAGCGACTCGCGATTGCCTGCGACTAGACTCGCTACTGAGCATTCTCAAGCCGATACCTCCTGCGCCTGCGGTAACCGATTCGAATTCTTTGAACGAAACGATTGCATCCGTTGAAAAAACAACCGAGCAATTTACGAAGTACCGATCGCTGCTCGTCCAAGTCCAGGAGGAACTGGGCTCTCTTGAAATCGAAACGGAACAATGGCTCAAGACGGAGCGTACTTGCAATTCGTGTGGTGGGAAATTATCGGTCGAATCGATCCGGTTCAAAATGCATCGGCACGAGACTAAATCATGACCATCGAAACGGATTTCCAGGCGACTAGCGTATTCGTCGAACTCAAGCGTTTTTCGGGACTGCTGTTCATTGGCGATCCACACGTCGAGGGTCGTACGCCAGGTTTCCGACGGGACAACTATCCAGAAACCATCCTGGCCAAACTGAAATGGTGTTTGGAGTATTGCCAACAGCAAGAACTGCATCCGATCTTCCTCGGCGACATCTTCGACAAACCGCGAGACAATCCAAACTGGCTCATTTCAAGGATGCTTGATCTCTTCGAAGGTCGATGCATTCCGACGATCTTTGGCAATCACGATTGCGCGAACCCCCACTTGGATGAAAACGACAGCCTAACGCTCCTCGCTAAAGCGGGCGTCATTCGCTTGCTGGATGAAAAGCATCTATGGGCTTGTTCCTTCGAGGGTCGAACCGTGGTCATCGGAGGATCTCCCTATCGCTACCCGATTCCCGAGACCTTTTCCATCGACGGAAGCAAAGTTCAATTGTCGTTTTCGAATCCAACCATGGCTTCTGAAGAACAGTCCATCGATTGGATAAAAGCGATTTGCAAACCTGGCTTGGTGATTTGGCTGACGCATCACGATTTGACCTTTCCGAATCCAAACGAGGCTGTCGTTACGCACCTGAACGAATTGGTCGGAATCGATTACGTGATCAATGGCCACATCCATCGCCGAGCTTCGGCTGATGTTGTTCGAGGCCAAACGACTTGGGTCAATCCAGGCAATATTGTTCGTCGATCAAGGAGCGATTCGATTCGAGGCCACGAGCCCGCGGCTTTGAGAATGGATATCGCGTCCGACGGCCAATGGATGCATTATGTGAGAATTCCCCATCAAGATGCCGAAGAGGTTTTCTACGAATTGGGACCCTTGGGAACAGACGAAGCCGAGACAAACCAATCCAGTTTCGTGACTGGACTGGCCATGCTTCAATCCAGAAAAACCCAGTCGGGGGCTGGCCTCATGCAGTTCTTGAAAGAAAACGTAAACCAGTTTGAAACGGAAGTGGCCGGAGAAATTCTCCGACTAGCGGATGTAGTCCTTTCCGAGTCGAATCAACCCCTTTTCGAGTCGAATCAACCCCTTTTCGAGTCGAATCAACCCCTTTCCGAGTCGAATCAACCCCTTTCCGAGTCGAATCAACCCCTTTCCGAGTCGAATCAACCCCTTTCCGAGTCGAATCAACAGAGTGAGTCAATTTGATGACCAAGAAATCGACAGCCCCGTCGTTGCCGCCAGGGCAGCTCTCCATCGAACAATTACAAATAAAATACGACGAGCTGAACCGGCGAAAGATCGAGGCAGAAACCCGGCATCGCGATGCTTCCGATCAACTGCAAAAGTTGAAAAGCCAAGCGATGGCTACATGGGAAACCGACAATCTCGATGAGCTCAAAATGAAGCTCGTGAAACTTCAAGAGGAGAACGAAGCCCGTCGGGCCAAGTACCAGTCGGATCTTCAAAGTATCGAAGCCAAACTCCAAGAGGTCGATGAGAAGTATCAATCGCTTCGAGAAACCGGCCGCGATTCCGAATGATGCGATTCCAACCGGTTATCACCAGCCATCACAACGAATGGTTCAAGTCCACGATGCAACTGCATCAAACGTCCATTCGACGCGATCGACAACGGTTTCTCATCGAGGGGACGCATTTGCTTGAGGAAGCGATTGCAACAGGCTGGCCGTTGGAATCCATTTGTTATGAGGAGTCGTGGGCCGAGCAGAATGGATCGCTTTTGCAACGAATTAAAACCGATAAAAAACGCCAAAACCTTTTGCTCCAACCCGCCTCATCGGATCTTTTGCGACGACTTTCTACTACCAACACTCGGTGCCCAGTGGTAGCGGTGGCAATTCATCAGGAGTTTGATGAAGCCAATCGAGAACCCATTTCGTTGGCGTTAGCGATCGAATCGTTGCAGGATCCAGGCAACCTTGGATCGATGATTCGAATTGCTGCAGCGGGTGATGTTCGCCATGTGGTTCTCAGCCGTGACAGTGTCTCGCCGACCAACCCGAAGGTGCTCCGTTCCACGGCAGGCCAATGGTTTCGAAGTCCACCCCTCGTCGTCGATCTCCCCCAGTTTCTAGAGATACAAGCCGCAGCTTCCTTGCAGATTTTGGCAGCTTGCGTTGACGGGGAATCCTTTTGGGAAGTCGATCTAAAACGTCCGACGATTTTTTTGTTGGGGAACGAGGGGAGCGGATTGAGTTCAGAAATGTTAGCCCTGGCATCAGGCCGGATTGCTATCCCAATGGCACCGGGAGTGGAGTCTCTCAACGTTTCGATTACCGCCGCCCTGCTAATCTACGAAGCAAAGCGGCAACGAGCGTAGGACTGGCTGGCACCCTTGCAAGTACCTTTCGTGCTAGGCACATAGGCTGCTCTGGGCAACAGATTAGATGGCTTTCAACACACTCGCGAAAACGCTCGAGCATTTTGCATGCTTGACCTCCATCGCTGCCTAGCTCGCTTGGTCTTAGTTTCCTTGGATCTGATGTTATTATATTTTTACCTCCGCCTTGCTGCTCCCTTTCGGTACAATTTCGTAGTGAATGACAGGGGTTAAATTTTCGGTTCCCAATTTGCGTAGGAGTCATCGAATGCCCAGCGTTGAAGAGCGGCTAGACGAGCTTGAAAAAGAGGTGCGGTTTCTTAAGCTCACTCGCGCACATGAATTGGAGCTTTCAACAAAGAAGCCAGGTTGGACATCTAGGGTGGAAGGGTCTTTCCAGGGAGATCCTGATTTCGAGGAGATTTTGCGTCTTGGGCGTGAAGAGCGAAAATCCGACAGACTAATCGACGAGTAGCTTAGATGTTTGTACTTGATACGGATCATCTTGGGATTTTGCAGCGCCGTCGAGGTGAGGAGTTCGATTGCCTCACAACCGCAAAACCATAAACCTTGAAAACGGAAACAGAATGATTCAAAACCAAGCAGTGGCTAACGCTTCCATAGCCGTCTTGATTTCTTTGGCGATGGGAATTTGCCATGTGCAAGCCCAAACCTCTCGCGAATCAGCGTGGCAACAAGACACCGAGTCCCGACTGAAAGCGATCTACGAACGCGGAGAATTTCGTCCTCGAAAATTTCAGGCGGAATGGTTGCCAGATAATTCTGGATACACCGTCCAGGAACTTGATCCAAAAACGGACAAGCGGAGCAAGACCACTTACAGTGTTCGCACCGGCGAACGCACCAAACCGAAGTCGGACGAGGGAAAACAATCTAAGCGTGACCCGCTTCTTTCGCCGGATGGCATGAGGCTACTGGAGTTTCAAGATCGAAATCTCTTCGTGCGCGATCTAGTCAGCGGGGAGCGAGTTTCGTTGACGAAACATTCCGCGGACCGCGACATTTCGTATCACAATCCGATTTGGAGCCCAGATGGAAATCGCGTTTGTTTTGTTGAGACCGATGCCACCCACGTGCGACAACGACCGGTCTTGGTGCCTGATGATCCGTCGTATCCACGGGTTCAGAATCACAGGTTTGCGAGAGTCGGCGAAGCGATCGAGAAGCGTCGTATCGGAGTGGTGGATTCCAAAGGACAAAACCTGCAATGGTTGCCCATTGAATCACCAGACGAAGGTATTTATCTAGGACAAGTCGATTGGGCGGGCAACTCAGAAGAAGTGCTCGTCGAAAAATTTAGCCGTTTCCGCAATCAACGTGAGTTTTTCCTCGCGAAAACGAATGGCGACGTGAAGCAGATCTTTCACGAATCGAACGACGCATGGGCGGAGTCGAGCCAGGGAAAGAATTCCGGCCTGACTTGGATTCGAGACGGCCAAGCGTTCGTGGTGGTGAGTGAAAAGGATGGCTGGCGACATGCGTTCCTCTGCTCACGCGACGGCAAGGAGCTTTCGTTGTTGACTCCTGGCGAGTACGACATCATTGATCGCGCTGTGATTGATGAAGACGGTGGCTGGTATTATTTCTACGCCTCTCTCGACAATGGAACTCAGAAATATCTGTACCGTGTGCCACTTGATGGATCAGGTAAGTTGGATCGCGTCTCCCCATCGGACCAGCCCGGGACGCATGGCTACGATTTCTCGCCCGATGCGAAGTGGGCCTTTCATACGTATTCCACATTGGATTCTCCGCCGCGCGTTGAGCTTGTCGAGCTATTCGGGCATCGGGTGGTTCGCAACCTTGAAGACAACAGCAAAATCCGCGAGACGATGAAAGACGTCCTATCTCACCCGACGGAATTTCTGAAGCTCGACATTGGCAACGGGGTTTCCATGGACGCGTGGATGATCAAGCCGAAAGACTTTGACGAGTCGAAGAAGTACCCTGTTTTCATTTACGTTTACGGCGAGCCTCACGCCCAGACTGTATTGGATGAATGGGGCGTATCTCAGATCGACTTTCATCGTGTCGTCGCGGATCTGGGGTATCTGGTCGTGTCGATGGACAACCGTGGCACTCCCGCTCCGAAGGGGGCTGCATGGCGGCGATCGATCTTCGGCAGTTTGGGACCGCTTTCCACCGAGGAGCAAGAGGCGGGAATCAAGGAGTTGGGTAGGATACGTCCGTTTGTGGATCTGTCTCGAGTTGGAATTTGGGGTTGGAGCGGTGGCGGATCGAACACGCTCAACGCTATGTTTCGCAAGCCAGATTCGTATCATGTGGGTATCGCTGTTGTACCTAAACCGCAGCCACATCTGTACAACGCGTGGTTCCAGGAAATCTTCATGAGAACGCGTGAAGTAAATCCCGAGGGGTATGAACGGGCGGCGGCGATCAACTATGCGGAAGGACTAAAAGGCAAACTGCTGATTATCACGGGATCGGGCGAAACGAATACGCACATTCAGATTATTGAAGGGCTGGTGGATCGACTGATCGAACTCGGTAAGCCGTTTGATTACATGGTTTATCCCAATCGGGACCACGGTCTACGCGAAGGCAGCGGGACGTTGGTGCACGTCCGGAGGTTGATCATCCGATATCTCCTCGAACATCTTCCACCCGGAGCGCGTTAGAGTATGGGCGAGCCGACGGTACGATGCGATATAAACCGCCACGAAGGCAATTTTTCTATCCCCATTCTCTCGTCGTAACTGCATTCCCGAAGCATGCAAACGTGGCATTATGGATATGTCAGGTTGACACGATTTTTTGCGTATCCATTTCACGCGGTAATACTTCCTCTTCTATTCCGATAGGGATAGCAAGTAGCAGCTTGGTATCCCGATAGGGATCTCCAGAGAGTAGCCGGGGGTCGCCGCGAAGCGGCGCACCCCCGGAGGTTCGAAACGACGAGCGAATGGCCCTGAAAGGGTTCTGATAGGGTCAAAGATTCTGCGATCCCTTCAGGATCGGTACGCGCGGTACGAAACGTCTTCCGGTGGTGTCGCTCCGCTCAACCACCGGCTACTGTCTGATATCCCTTCGGGATGAAAAGTTGCGCAACCATAAATAAATGCTCCACAACCTCAGTTTTTTAACAGCCCAGCATGGCTCGTTCCCATCGATCCAATATCGCTTGAGTTTCCACCGCCATCGCAAGCGACTCGCGTGAACTACTCGTAATCTCGCGCTCCACGCTAGCGATCATTTTGGATTCTTGGTTGACCCCCGCACCAACGACTTCCGCTCGAGCTTTGCCATCGTGACCGTGAACCCAAAATCGCGGTTTTTCCAGATCCCAGGGCCTCAGAAAATCATCGCAGACAATGGACGCGTCGCTGCCTGCGATTTCCATCCACTTGCGCCCCGCGGCATCGAAGCCGCAATCCCAATGTGCGATCACGCCTTGCTCAAGCTCAACGATCGCTTGAGCGCTGATCCAAACCCCATCGCCCTCCAGGCGTTTGCCATACGCTTGGATCGCGACGGGTTTTAGTCCGGTCATCCACAGAGTCGTAAACGCACAGTACCACCCCAGATCGAGCAAACACCCACCCCCTAGGCTCGGATCCGTGCGATGATCCGGCCCGCGATTTAACACATGCGAAAAGGTGCATGCGATGGAGACACGCGATAAATGGCCCAGCTGACCGCTTCGTACGACTTCTCGCATGGCGACCGATCTTGGATGATGTGGCAAGGCTGTCGCATGATGCAGCGGGATCCGCAAGCTTTCCGAACACTCGTGCAAGGCTACTGCTTGTTGCAAGTCGTTCGTTAATGGTTTTTCGCAAAGAACGACTTTGCCAGCTTCCATGGCGGCAGTCGCCCACTTCGCATGGAGAGAAGGAGGCAGCGCAATGTAAACGGAATCGATCGAGTCGGACTCAACCAATCGCGAGAAGTCGGTAGTGGTTTCGGTTACTTCAAACTGTTTGGACCATGCGTCCAGCTTCGACGCATGCCTTGCCGCGACGCAAACAAGCGAGTGCCCCGGAGTCACCTGTACGGCCTCGACCATTCGCGTGGTCACCCGGCCAATTCCAAGAAATCCCCATCGCATCGAGTCTTACCCTTGTTCGGAGATTGTCCGGTTTAGTCACCCTCCCCGGACTACGGCCGACCCTCCCGGAGGGAGCAACGCTGTGAA
>JAYTVM010000064.1:0-31812 GCA_043743995.1 Pirellula sp.
CAAAAATGTTCTTACCCATCAAATAACCCTTGAACTTAACCTGTTTCCAAATCACCGATCGCTACCACAACGGCAGCATTTTAAACAAATCGCGACTAGGCCAATCCGCGGAAACCACTCGGGAAGGCCATCCGATGCATGCGGCAGAACAACTCAATGGCGGACGAGACTAAAACTACGCGACGTCTTCGAGAAACCTGTTGCTTACATCTTGTTGACGTTGGAGGGCTCTTTGCAGCTCCCAAATCCTCGGCCAACGTTACAAACTTTAACCACCTGACGCGAGAATAGCAACGTTAGTTGCAATACCAAAACCCAGTAATAATCACCAATTCGAAAGAATTCTGAATTTCTTCCAGCATTTCATTTTTTCGACGACACTTCTGAAACCTTGCCGCAGGTGCCGTGATGAAAAAAATCGCTTCGTTTCATGAAGCGGCAAGGGATAAAGTGACCTGTTACTTTGCACTCAAGGAAAGCTCTTTGAGGTATACAATCCCCTTTGAATTCCCGAGAACAAAGCTGATTCGGTTTTTTTTCGCGACTGTGTCACTCGCAGTGAATTCGAAACTAAAGTCCTTGAATTCCTTGCGAAGTTGGACTTCCTCGTTCAAGCCAATCTGATGCCAATCATCTTGGTCAATCATCGCATTGACTGTGATCGCTACTTCCTCTGGTGACTTCGCCTTGAATTGGATTTTGTAGGTCTTTCCATCCTTCAGGTCCAAGTTAGTCTGAACGGCCTGCGCGTGCCAATCCGTGGAATCGATGGCTGTGGTTCGAAAAACGACCGAGTCTTCTTCAATTTTCATGACGGCTTTGGCATCCCCAGCTTGTTCCAATCGCCAACTATCTTCCTTATTGGTTGGTTTAAGCAAGTTAATTGGGTCCGCCAAAAAAAGCGTCGTGGTGACCAGTGTCAGTGCAACAAAAATCGTCTTCATGAAAAGTCTCCAACAAGAAAAGAAAAAAGAAAAGTGTTAGCAACAGTAATTCTTGACACTTCGATCATCGCAAAAGTGTGGACAATTCGCAAGTCGCTTGAAGTTGTCGCGATGGCGTGTGCATAATGGACGTTCCATCTGGATACCTCTGTTTGCAACCGAATCGCTCTTTTACTAAGATACCGCGCAATGCCCATCACACCGCTCATTCCATCGAATTGGTCTTCATTTCCAGAGGAATTTCGATCGCGATTAGGTACCAATGTGGGACGACAGCGAGTAATGAAGGCGGATGACGATCTGCTGGTTGTTGCTCACGTGGCCCCAGAGCACGACGAAGCGGGACGACGCGGTGTGCTTTTCTGGAGGGATAGTCAAGGCGAATGGCGATGCAGCAATGGTGACCCAGGGAAAGTTGCCTTAGCGATGCATTTAGATCGCTATGCAAAACGAATCGACGTCTACGAACATCAAGAAACCGCCGCCGTCCGAGCCGATGACTATTTGCCGTTGCTTGAGGGACTGGCGCCCCTCGTTCGATCCAGTCGCAATCTGCTGGAGGCATTGGAGGAGGCAAGGAAAGCCCTGCCTAATGATCGAACGCTGATCGATCATCGCGACCGAGCCTACGATCTATCGCGGCAAGTCGAATTGCTCTACGAGGACGCCAAAAACTCAATGGATGTCGCCGTGATTCGCCGAGCGGATGAACAAGCGAACGCAACACATCAAATGACCGTAGCAGCGCACCGACTCAACATGTTAGCGGCCATGTTCTTTCCGTTTGCGACTCTCGGCGCTATCTTTGGAACAACCTTAACGGACAATTGGAGCTGGTCCCATTATCCTTTACCCTTCGTTCTGTTCCTCATCGCCGGATTGTTGATCGGTTTGGTTATGGCCCAATTCATCGCTCGACCAGCACGCAAACGTTAGTTCTTGTGGCTGAGCGAGGCCCTCGCTCAGATTCGGCTGAACCTTAACGAGCGAAGGGCCTCGCTCGTTTGCAAGTACAAAGTCGTCTTAGCGAGGGTTCGTGACCAATCGAGGCTTGCCTTGTATGGACTGCTTGGTATTCGCTGTTACCGGTTTGGCGACGGTCTTTTTTGGTGGCGCAGATACTCCGCTTCCGATGGCAAGTCGTTCGGGGGCAGCTTCGTACCGAACGTTCGCGTTTGCGTCGGGGACCGGTGTTGGCGCAGTGCTCGGTGCAGCACTAGGTACTCGTTGAGGTCTTGGTTTTGACGCAGGAGTCGGTGACCTCTCGGAAGCGGCTTCGGTTGCAGGTTGGATGGCCATGGTTCTAGGGGCTATTGTTCTCGTCTGCGTTGCCGCATGAACTTCGGTCCCATACTCAGAGTGGGTATTTCCCGCACAGGTTAAACATGAGCCCGAACTGCTTCGCGAGGGCGTCGTTTCACAGGAGGTGCATTCGCCGCAGTTCGACGGTATGTAACGATAACCCCAAAGGTTTCGCAATCGTCCCAAAACGGTTGGGCAACTGCCGCCGCCGCCACAATCAAATTCGCCGTCGCAGCCACATGGGTCACACACCGGTGGCTCGTTGATATGCTCATCCCAGTAAATCTCTCCGCAACCCGAACCACAGTTCGTGCCGCGAATTCGGTCAGCAATTCGCGAACGGAGAGTGCCGCATGCCCCGATTCCCCCGCCGCCAAAGCCCCCGCCGCATGTGCCCATTTCGCAGCCATCACCAACCATCCGGATCGTGCAGCAGCCAATATGGCTTGCCAACAATCCCAACCCAACCAGCCAACCGAATAAGACAGATTTCATTTCCATGCGCCCCTGAAGATTTGCTCATCTGCACAAACAATGGATTCGTCGCTCCCGAGAGCTAACCGTCCTTCTGTTCGTTTCTATCGGCCAGTACAATCGATACAATCAGCAAATCTTTCCAACTTTATATGCTAGCAATTTTGAGCGTCAGGAATTCGATCTACCCGATGACACTAGAAACCATCCTTCAATCGCGATTGGTTGCGATTCTGAGGCTTGACGATTTGTCGATAGCCACGCCGATTGCTGAGGCCCTTTTCCAAGGTGGTATTCGGGCGCTCGAGTTTACGCTCACCAATGCGATGACCCCCACGGTTGTCAGGACGTTGCGAAATGAAAACAAAATGATTCAATCAGGCGATGCGGTTCTTGGGATAGGATCTGTTCGGAATTTGGAAGAGGCAAAACTCGCGATTGATTCTGGAGCCCAGTTTGTGGTCTCGCCCATCACTTCGGTTCCGATTATCGAGCATTGCCGAAGGAACAAAATCGTGGTCTGCCCAGGAGCTTACACACCAACTGAGATCGCGATGAGTTGGGATGCCGGCGCAGATATGGTGAAGGTGTTCCCAGCCAGGAACTTGGGGGCAAACTACATTCGTGACGTACTTGCACCCATGCCATACCTCAAGCTCATGCCGACGGGCGGCGTCGACTTAAACAACATGGCCTCGTACTTTGCGGCCGGTGCAGTGGCGGTTGGAATCGGCAGCCAATTGCTTGATCCGGTCGCCATCCGAAATCAGGACTGGGATGAAATAACGAGGACTGCTTCGTCCTATATGTGCGTCTGCAAATGGGATAGCGAAGTATGACGATTCCAGCTCAGTTCAATGTCAGCAACCAGACCGTTGCCAACAGTCAGGCCGATGCCGACAGCCAGACCGCTTATGATGTTGTTACTATCGGCGAAACGATGCTGCGACTGACTCCGGATAGCACCTTGCGTCTTGAGCAAGCAGAGAGCTTACAGGTGCATGTGGGTGGCAGTGAGTCCAACACGGCGGTGGGACTGGCGCGGCTCGGCAAGCGTGTTGCTTGGATTTCTAGAATGACGGACAACCATTTGGGAAGACGGATTGAGCGCGCGATCGCATCTCATGGCGTGGATACCAAGAACATCGTTTGGACTGCCAAGGATCGTGTCGGGCTCTATTTTTTGGAGGCTGGTACTCCTCCGCGAAATAGCCACGTCATCTATGATCGAGCGAATTCTGCGTTTTCCAAGTTTGAGGAAAAAGATTTGCCAGGGGACCTTTTTGTCCCGGGCAAATCCAAGTGGTTGCACATTACCGGTATTTCGCTATGGCTAGGTGAACCCATTCGAGGGACCATCGCGGAAGCGGTTAGGCAGGCAAGATCGGCTGGTTGGCAGATTAGTTTTGATGTCAATCACCGGACCCTCCTGTGCCATGCAAAACAAGCCCATGCCTACTGCCACAGTTTGTTTGAGACGGCGGAGCTAGTGTTCCTGCCGCGTCGGGATGCGAATAATCTTTGGGAAATGAGTGTCGACGAAAGCGATGCATCGGTCATGGCGAAACTGAGTGCGATGCGAGCTGGAAAGCCAACGGTCATGACCTTGGGAACTCGTGGAGCGATGGCGAGCGATGGGGAATCGTGCGTTTTGCAAACCGTTGAGCCGGTGGAGCCTATCGGTAGACTTGGAGGGGGCGATGCTTTTTCGGCGGGCTTTCTATCCGCTTGGTTGGACGAACAAGATTTAGAGCGATCGCTGAAATGGGCCACAGCCACGGCCCGTCTGAAATACAGTATATCGGGTGACCTCCCGCTGATTTCGAAGGATGAAGTGGCCAATCTAGTCGACGGTAGTTTGCGAGAACCTCTCGTAAGATAGACTCGTTAATCCATTTCGTTGTGGGTTGGGCAAACTCCACCTAGTGAATCTGAAGGTGGTCGCGGCATGAAAGGTGTATTTATCTGGCAGGGTTTTTCAAAGTAATCCCATTCGCCTACGACGGGAGACGGAGAACCGGTCGTCGATGTACATCTCGATTGAGCGATACAAGATCGCCTTTGCCTCGACTTCGGTGTATCCCAGTATCTGAGTTAGCTCCCGCGCCCGTCCGCTGATTGCCAATGCAATCGAGTCTCGGCAAACCTGGTATCCACTGCTGCGACTTGGCGAATGGACAACGGCCTCTTGTAGGATTTCGCGAATTGACTCTTCTTCATCGAGCCCGCTTTCTTTTAGCAGCTCGACCAAAACCGAATTAAAGAAACCATTTCCATGCCTCGTCTCTATCTCTTGCATGGAATCCCGGAGCGTCAACGCGAATCGAACGGACTCGGTTGATTCATCTACAGCCCGAACTTTCAATTGAATCAGACCCAAATTGATTTCGGAAGACCATGCATATTCAGTAGGAAGTTGCCCAGGCTGCGACGCAATTTGAACAAATATTTTAACTTGATTCAAACCGACCAAGTAACTCTCGCTTTGTAGGTCAACTTGGTATTCGATTCCGCTGGCAATCCCTTTGGCAATGCTACGCAAAAGAGGGTGCGTAAGTTCTTGGGTGTTTTTAAAGAATTCATCAATGGCTGGCATGGGCAGTTTCCTAAGTGAACGCCAAATTGGCACCCGTGTCGTGAAGCAAGGATTCCAACAGGAATCGAGCTGCGTTGGCGCATGCGATAGGACGACCAGTTTCAATTATAGCGTCTCGTTCACTATCAGCGAAGTCTGAAATTCCTTTGACAATACACCATACGGGGTTTTCCGAAAGGCCGAGCAGACCGATCCCCTCCATTTCGCCACCTACAATCGGAGCATCTCCTGCAGGAACTTTAGTGCGCAATTCGTCTCGAAACGATTGGGAATGCACGATTGCAGCCCCCGAAAAAATGCCACCAAAATGAATACTGAAATTGCGATCTGTGTTCGCACGACTTCGCTCTCGCATCAAGCTCTGGACCGTCTTTTCTGCAGCACCAATCCACTGAGCACGTTGATAGTTCACGTTGTAACCACCCTTCTCTTGCTCGTTGTATTCTCGATGATCATAGGGTATGACGTGCGTGGAAACCAATACATCTCCAAGCTGTTGTCGTTCCGGATCGATTCCGAACGCCATACCTAACTGAACGATCGATGTGGCTCCAGTCGCTTGGCGAAATCGCGATGCGAGTTCTGCGGAACCACCGAAAGCGAGCGCTCCCATCACACGAGAACGAACCGCGATAACACGTTCATAGCCAACTTGTCCAAGCGAATAGTAGGATCCCAATATCGGATGTTTGGCTATCTTGCTGATCTCGATCCCTAGCGATTTAGCTTGTGCTCTCAAAGCGTCCTCCTCAGACGAGACTGCAAGCATGATCAGGGTGTCGCATTGGGGAAACCTAGACTTCTGATTTAATAGGTCCATTTTGCATTTCAAGCGGCGAAAAAGCCAAGGGGAAAGGGCTACCACACTTTCCGACAATTGTACATGATTCCGAATCAAACCTGCTGCTGGTTGAACCATGCACTTTATCTGGGCGCTAAGCGAACGACTGATGGGTGCATACCATTTCACGACGCGATTGTTTTGAAGCTGCACTTATCTTCCAATGCCACGAAAATTACAACACACTTGCGCTGTACTATCGTGCAACTTCAAAATTCGAAACCTAATTGTTTTTGAGGCCAATTCGCGCTTCGGGTTGAGTTAAATTGCTTTCGCAGGTCGTTTACTGGCGAAGTTCTACCTCGGCAGCCTCCGTTCCCTCGATGCGAACGGCCCGCTTGAGAAGGACTTGAGTCCCTAGTCGGGGATCTTTGCCGATGAGTTCCAATGTCCATTCGCCGGGCCAAAGCTCAGGAAACAAAAAGGTTTGTCCGTCAATGCAATTTTCAATTTCGGCTGAGAATGAAGTCCCCGCGTTTCGGATGCTGATACCCGTTGGAACAAGCTTTAGCCCTCCAAGTCGTATGCGGCCCCGCAATGATGCTCCCGGTTGGAACCGAATGGCGTTCGCAAGTACTTCTGTTTCTCCTACCACGAGATTATCAACTCTAGCCCATCCCAGTTGTGGATTGTAAAGAATGCATGTGTCCGGATCGCGTCGCGGTAACAGAATCGAAATCGTCTGTTCCAATTCACTCATCTTGATTTTCGATTGCATCGACGTATCGGCGATGAGAAAAACGGTGGTGGTATGATCACCTTCATTCCAGTTTGTTGCGACGGGTGCGGTGCGGACTACGTCTGTCTTCGTCACAACGAAATCGTTCGAATCGTCAGACCATTCGATAACAATTGGTTGTGAATATCGAAATGGATCACTTTCCCGGGCTCGTCGATGCAATCCAGCGATATCGAGTCCCCGCAACATTTTGTCAGTAAAATCGAGTCGAAGTGTTCGTTGCCTAAATTCCATCGTATCGAGGTTCTTTTGCATGGAAATCGCGAATCTCGTTTCAATGAATTGGGTGGAGCAGCTTGAACGGAACTGGAGCCTCGCATCGTATTCGCCTGGCGACAACTGCCTGCCTAAAAAACGAGCTGGCGTTTCAACAGAATTCGAAGCGTAAGCGAAGTGCTGTCCTAGTCCTACGCGGGAAAAGTCCAAATCGACCCATCTCACTTCCGATTCTGAAATGCCTACCATTTCGATCATGGGCATTTCTTCAAAAGACACTTGAGTTGTCTTCTCCGCGGCAACGATGATCTCAAAAGGCTCGCTAATACCGCAGGAAGTCGAAGGACCGAGTTCGTGACTGCCGCTTGGAATGTGTTCAACTCGGAATTCCCCTCTGTGATTCGTTCGAAACCATACCCGCCTATCGTATTGGTAATCGCCGAGATAGAAACAGCGAAAAGGGATCGGTAGTCCATCTTGGCCTTTGGCAACTCCGGAAACACTTCCGGTCGATGGCAGCACGATTTCTACGGAATCAGGCAGCTCATTTCTCACGGCCACTTGACGTTGGTTGACCAAGAAACCGTTGTACTTGGTCAACAACGTGTACACTCCTTGCGTCACGTGTTCGAATTGGAATTCCCCTTGCCCATTTGCCTGAGTCTGCGATGAGTAGAGATTTCTATAGAGCGAACCACCGGGAAACAAAGACTGATCGTGATGTAGCAATTGCAACTCGACTGGGACACCTGCTTTACCCCCGGTTACTTTCCCCCGAAGTGTCATGCCCTTAGGGAGTATTATCGTTTGGTCATGAAAGGACATAGGCTTCGAAGGGATTGGGAAATCTCGGCGAAAAAGGCCATGGCCTGGTCCTCGTGCTGAAATCGCCACGATCGGGTTCTTTCGACGAAAAAGAAAAGCCCCGTTCGAGTCAGAAGCGTGTTCTATTTCTGAGTCTCGATGTTCTTCATCGTTGTTTGGCGAGTCGACACGCATATAGGAATCGCTCACTGGCTGACCGTTTTCATCCACAACGCGACCCGAAAGGACATAAGGGTAAATGTCGATTGGTATCGTGATTTCATTGGCGTCCGTGACCTCAACGAAAGTATGGTCAAACCAGCCGTACTTTCTAACCTCCACTAATTCATGCTTTGATTCGTCAATGAATATTTCGAAATTGCCCTGGTTGTCGGTCGTCGTGTACAACTCACGACCGAGATTCGACCAACGGGTACGGCCAGGCTGAGCAATGTCGCATTCTGCAATTGGGCTGCCGGTCTCGCGGCATATTACTTTGCCTGTAACTCGCCGTGCCTTCTTCAATTCAATCGAGATCGGATCCGCAATGGAATCCGGTACCACCGAGTGCTCTTCGTAGTGTGGATGGTAAGCAAGTACTCCACACCCTGCGTTCAAGTTGCGTAATTTGAATCGTCCAAATTCATCGGTCAGTACCAGGTCATCGGTCAGTGCCCACGAGTCGACGTTCGAAACTTGAACAACGGCGCCTTTGATGGGCTTTTTAGTTTCACGATCAACGACCACGCCGTCAAGCTGCTGGCCTTGCGTCATCCGGATCGTAATCGAGTGCGAGATTTCAGGCAGAACCAATTGGGTATGCTCAGTCTGAGCATATCCACCGTCCAAGTCGATGGCCCGGATGGCCAAATGGGTCTCGCAATGCTCCGGAACGAGCAAGACCAAAGTACTCGCCTCTTGATGTTCCGTCCACTCGCTCCAATGTTGGATAGGATCTAGAAAACCGGGCTTAGTGTCGGAAGTTATGAACTCCGTACGATACTGAAATCGCGATAGACGAGTTCCAGAAGCTGAGTCAACTACGTCTACAAAAAGATGCGTGCGCAAGTATCTGCGCCGTTCCAGCCAAACGCCCAACGAGACAGCCACCGCGGTCGTCACAATCAAGAGCGTTCGCAGGCGAAATTTCAATGATGGCGAGAAAGTCATTCGTGTCGCCGAACAATGCTTTTGAGTCTCTTCACGACGCCGGTTCCAATTGTTCGGTTTTGCTCATGGCTACGAGGGGATACACATGGTGTCGGTACTTTCCGTCGTCACCGCGAACAAGAACGACAGCCGTCATAGAACTGACTGTAACAAACTCACGGTTAGTGATGTCAATTCGATCGCCGCTGTTCATGGTAATTCGGATCGGCCCTTGCCTGATCCATTGATTCAGTTCTTCGCGATCCATAACCAACCCTCCTCGGATGCCCAGATACGTTTTATTTTAGCATACGTTGGGGGCGACTCCAAATGGATGTTAAGCACCTGTGCACACGTCTTTCTGTGAAAGCAACATTTAGCCGCACGGCGTTAGCCGCGGTTTTCGACGATCGTCAAGCACTTAGGGAACCGGGGCTAGCGCCCAAACGGCTAATTACTGCGAAATACTCGTGCAAATGTGCTTCGAAAAGAGAACTGTTTTGTCTTTTTCATTGGGGATAATCTATTGCGTCCATGGATCCAATTCATCTCGGATATTTGCCCAGTAATCGGCCAGAGTTCGACTGGCTTGTGCGGTAGGGAGTTGAAGCCTTTCTTGACGCTCGGCTTCTTGTAGATAAATGTTAGCTCGATGCCCCGCCGGGAAATGCGAAGGGATTTCAACGAACCCGCATTGAGCATGCCAAGCCATGCTCGCATCATTGCCCAAGTTGCACTGACTGCGGAGTTCTGCAATCCCATGGTCCACCAAATACTTGGCAGAGGCGACCAGTAACAAAGTGGCAATGCCTTGCCGCTGCTCCATCGGAGAAACAAAGATAGGCTGAAGTGTGACCCCAAGTTCGCCTTCGGTAATCATCGAGCAACCAACGATATTTCCTTTGAGCACGGCAACACGACAGCCCTTCAGGTGTGGGGCCGTAGATTGGCCAAAGAAACGATCCAAGGTCCGATGAGCATACCGCATTAGGCCCTCTGGTCCACTCCCGACGTACTCAATCGACTTTTCAAAGCATGTACAAAAGAGCGTCAGCAAGGCGTCTAGGTCTTGTGGCTGCAATGGTCGAATCGATGCCACCGGCTTCCTTCGTGCACACGTGTAGACTTCGCGATAGACGAGAAACTCTTCCCAAGTCATTTCCTTTCGAAGTTCATCCCTGTTGGAGCTCACCTGGGTCGTCCTTCGGGCGTCACCGCTGAGCCCTTGGCTTTGGGCCTTGAAGCGGATTCGTGAGTTAACAAGTGATTTTGAGCCTCCGGATTGGGCGTGCAACAACTATCGCGCGCTGTTCGATGGTCTTAGGGAGCTGGAACGAAACATGCACCAACATGTTCACAAGGAAAACAACGTGTTGTTCCTAAAGGCTTATCTAAAAGCTCCGATGAATCGGAGCACTCCAAACTAGGCCAAGATATCGTCAATCACTTTGCCGTAGTCAATCTCCAATCGCTTGCGACCCGGGATGTTAAGCTCGCGAGAATCGATTCCCAGTAGATGCAACGTTGTAGCGTGAATGTCGGTTACGTAGTGCGGGTGCTCAACGGCATGAAATCCCAATTCATCGGTCGCGCCGTGAACGTAGCCGGACTTTAACCCGCCCCCCGCCATCCAAATAGTGAAGCCGTGAGGATGATGATCGCGACCAGTTCCAGCCTTATTCAAACTCGTCTTCTCCAATGCGGGCGTTCGACCAAACTCGGTCGCGCAGACCACCAGCGTGTCATCCAACATGCCTCGCCGTTTGAGATCGCGAATCAATCCTGATAGCGGTTTGTCCACGCGACTGCAACAACGCGAATGCAACTCTTTGATATTCGAATGCGAATCCCATTCGCCGTAGTCGCTCAGATAGACCAAGGTATAGCGCACCCCGCGTTCCGCAAGTCGTCGCGCGGTCAACAATCGGCGTCCATATAATTCTGTGGTCGCGTCATTGATACCATACAGAGCTTGCGTTTCTTGTGTTTCTCGAGCAAGTTCGAGGGCTTCGGGGGCCGACATCTGCATACGATAGGCTAGCTCGTAAGTTCTAATCCTTGCAGCTAATTGCTGGTCATCAGGATATTGATGCGCAGACAGTCGATTCCATTCGTTGACCAACTGAAACTGAGCTTTTTGCTCGCCAGCCAACACATCGGACAATCGTCGACCGTAGGGCAGAGGGCTGGCTGGATCGAGCGACAATTCTACACCAGCATACTGAGGCCCCAGATAATTGGCGTCGAAGTTACGTTTGACGCGAGTGTCTTTGTATTGCCCCAGAAAAACAAACTGCGGAAGATCTTCATTCAACGAGCCTAAGCCGTACGATACCCACGAGCCGATGCTGGGCTGCTGTTCATCTAACGAATGACGGCCGTTCTGAAATTGAAATTCGGCATTGTGGTCATTGTCGGTGGTGTACATCGAACGGACGATGCACAGGTCGTCAACGACTTGAGCCAAGTTGGGAAGCCAGTCGCTTACCCAAGTCCCGTTCCGGCCATGCTGCTGGAAACCAACTTGCAATGGCATGATGGTCGAGATCACTTCACGATCCATTCCTACCACGCTTCGCGATCGCTCTTGGTAGACCGGCAGTTTTTGAGGATTGGCAAGGCCCGTTTCGTCAAACGTCTTGCCAGCCAACTTGTTCAGGAGTGGTTTGGGGTCAAACGTTTCCAAGTGGCTGACTCCACCCGACAAGAAAACCCAAATGACATTTTTGGCTCGCGCTGGAATGCGAGGACGCTTCTCCTGCTCTCTCTCTCTGGCTTGAACCGGCCGACCGACCCCGTCGGCGGACAGCAGCGATCCCAGAGCCAGCCCCCCAAACCCCATGCCCAGGTCGCTCAGCATCCCTCGCCGATTGACGCGGCCACAGTTTGCTGATCGTGAAGGTGTTGTCATCATTGGAACTCGTTTGATAAAAACTAACGAACGGTAACAAAATCGTTGTGGCTGAACAAGCTGATGGTCAAATTCTCGCGTGCGCGTTGAGCTAGTTCGGAAGCGGCCGGCGCGATCGCTTTGTTGCCTGCCAACCGTAGCTGATCTTCAGGTGTTGTTGTAAGCATGTGATGTTGCTGCCGAAGGAATTGGAGCGAATATTGCATTTCGAGCTCGGAGGGTGGTCGGTTGATCACTCGCTGAAAGGCTTGGCTGACGAATCGTTGTTCAATGCCTTCGCTACTGCCTTGCGAAGGCAGAATCTCTTCGGAAATCCGCTTGGCCAAGATCCGGCCATAGTGCACCGATAATTCGCTATTGGTCATGGCCAGCGCTTGTTGCGGAAGGACTGTGCTGGTTCTACGGTAGCAATCGCATACGTTGGGACCATCAAAAGTATCCAAAAACTGCATCTTTGACTCACCATGAATAGTGAAATAGAGGCTACGACGGGGAGTCGTATGCCAAGCTGCAGGATCGATTTCGGGGCCACCCAATATCTTGTCTAACGAGCCCGAGCAAGCCAAAACACTATCCCGTACAACTTCGGCCTCCATCCGTCTGGCGGTGGCTCGCCAGTAATTGCGATTCTCGCTGTCAAGAGCCTGGCCTGGATGATCCTCGCGAGCCGCGGAGCGGCGTTGGTAGGCCTGACTATTTACGACAATTCGGTGAATGTGCTTCATGCTCCAGCCATGATTCATGAGTTCAACGGCTAGCCAATCGAGAATCTCGGGATGCTCCGGTAGTTTCCCTTGAACTCCCAAATTGTCCGTAGTTTCGACGAGCGCTTGACCAAAATGTCGTAACCAGATGTGATTGATAGCGACACGAGCTGTCAATGGATTCTCACGACTGGCAATCCAGCGTGCTAGTGCCAATCGCCGCCCGGAACTGGTCTTAGGGTAGGAAGGAGACAAAGGCGAATAGTTTGCATCCTCCGAATTAAGCGCAGTGCGAGTCGCATCAAACGTCTTGCGAGCAGAATGATAGGCTTGCTCGACTTTGACCACGTCTTGCTTAACCGCATTGAGCTTCGCTTCCTCTGATTTGTCCGTTGAGGCAAGCTTCTGTTCTGCACTCATGAGTGCTTTTTCAGCGACCGCGACTGCGTGAAGCGCCGAAGACAATTTAACGTGTTTCTCTGCTCGACTAGCCAATTTAGCGAGGTGTTCCGGGTGACCGATGTCTCGAAAGCGAGCGTCGTCAGCGGCGATACGGCTGCGCAGCCAGTCTAGCTTGGCTTGCGTGAGCGAGTACGCTGCATCTGCAATTCTCGCCGAAACGCGCGCTAAAATCACCGCTTGATCGGCAGCCACTATGGATTCGAGCGTAGGCTGATTGGCAGCGGTTGCTGGCCCAGTGGCTTTGGCACGCAGTTCATCCAACTTCGCTTGGGACAATTCGACGGCCGCCGTGGCAGCAGAAATCGCAGTCTTCGCTTGTTCTAAGTCGGCGGAGCTTTGCCGCAATTCATCCTGCCGAACAGACTCTTTAAGTCCCGGATACGACGCATCGATTGGCAAGCTAACGGGCTCGACGACAAACTCCGTACCACATAGCGATCGTGGCGGACCGGGAGCAATAGGCGGCTTCCCTTCCATCCGATTGCGAGCATCTCCACCGGTGTACATGAAAGTTTGGGCATCTAGCTTTTCATCAAAAACGCGTATCGCACCTGTTTTAATGGGTCCATACGATTCGGCGTAGACATACTTCTTGAAGGGACCTGGATCCGCTTGATGCGCCACGCGATCATGCCGCAATTCGAGCGGCTCAAAGAAGGCTCGAAATCGAAAATAGTCTTCATGAGAAATTGGGTCGTATTTGTGATCGTGACAATGAGCACAATTGAGTGTCAGGCCGAGAAACGCTTTTCCCGTATGTTCAACGTTGTCTTTCATCCAAGTTTCGTAGTTCCATTTGTACCAGTTGCGCACTAAGAAACCAGTAGCCACAAGATTGTCATCCTCGGTGGGGCAAAATTCATCAGCGGCCAACATTTCCATGAGCATGCGATCGTATCCTTTGTCCTCATTCAACGAACGGACAATCCAGTCTCGCCATCGCCAAATTTGCGGGTACGAGTTCATGACATCGGGCACCGCGCGACGGCCATACCAGTCCGAGTAACGCCAGACATCCATCCAATGTCGCCCCCATCGCTCGCCGTATTCGGGTCGAGCCAACAATTGCTCTACTAGTCTTTCGAACGCATCTGGCGACTCGTCGATCAGAAACTGACAAACCTCATCAGGTGTTGGCGGAATGCCGAGCAGGTCGATGAATAATCGTCGAATTAGCGTTTGCTTGTCAGCCAGCTCGACCGGTTTTATACCCAGTTGAAAATGCTTGGCGTCTAAGAATCGATCGATGGGATTGAGGCTGCCTGGTTTTAAGGAAACCGACTGAGTTGTCGGATCGTCGGGGAAAGTCGTTTGTTTCGGGATTTGAAAAGCCCAATGATCGCGAGGGTTGGCTTGAGGCCGATCGTCTTGAGAAGGCTCCGCACCATTTTTCATCCACGATTCGATCCAACCGATCTGCTTATCGCTTAGTGGTTCTCCTTCTGGCGGCATGCGCTGACTGGGATCGCTGTGACGGAGCCGCTTAAGCAGAATACTCAGCTCGGGATTCTCTGGTTCCACAATGGAGCCGCTATCACCGCCAATTCGCATTGCGGCCACTGTATCAAGACGCAGACCCGCCTCTTGCTTCAATGCTCCATGGCAAGCGAAACAGCGATGCTGGAGCAAGGGTTTGATCTGTTGTGCGTAGTCAGCCGCATTTGCCTTGGCTGTTGCAACAACCAGCCAGAGACAGAGCAAAGTCAGCCAGCGTTGCCGTGCTTTGCGGCGATGATTCCAGCCTCTTTGCAATTGTGTCACGGGACTCATCCGATCGGTTCAATACCAGCTTCGTTCATTTGCTGCGCTTTGTCCATCATAGTATAGCCAAAGGCTAGCGGAGTCGTTGCGGCAATTGGCGAGCAAGCTGCTTTGGCGTCGATTGCGTAAAAAGCTCGAAAATGCGGTTTCGATACTTGTCTTTTCTCGTCCGTTCCTAGCAACGGTAATTGAAGTCGGTACACAGCAGGATCCTTCGGAAAAAACGGTTTCGGCGTTCAAGAATCAATGTATGCAATCGAACACATCCTCGTACGTGCCGTCACGAGAATTTCGTTTTGGAATGGTGGCGTTCGACGAAAAGGTTTGCAAACACGTGCATGGCGATTGGCTTTTTGTTATTATACCGTACCACTCCGAGCCCATGCCGATGAGTCACACACGATTCCGTTCGACTGCGAAACACTATGAAACACTTGCTCTTGATTGCTGTCACTTGGCTTTTGATTTCGCCGGTTGCTTTATCCGCTGAGAACATTACCGGCAAACGCCCGAACATTCTGTTCATCCTGACGGACGATCAGGGCTACGGTGACATTTCTGCGCATGGCAGCCCTGTTCTCAAGACCCCTAATCTCGACAAACTCCGAAGCGAGGGGGTGCGCTTTACGGACTTTCACGTCAGCCCCACCTGTTCCCCCACGCGAAGCGCGCTGATGACAGGCCGACATGAGTTTAAGAACGGTGTCACGCACACAATTCTTGAACGGGAACGCCTCACGCTCAACGCTACCACCATTGCGCAGGTGCTCCAATCAACTGGTTACACCACGGGCATATTCGGCAAATGGCACTTAGGTGATGAACCCGAATATCAGCCAAACCGCCGTGGCTTCGACGAAGTCTTTATCCACGGTGGCGGTGGGGTCGGGCAGATTTATCCTGGCTCTTGCGGCGACGCGCCAGGCAACAAGTATTTCGATCCCACCCTCCTGCACAATGGCACGTTTGAAAAGACCAAAGGCTATTGCGCGGACCTCTACTACGAACAAGCGACCAAGTGGATCGACTCACAACGCAAGGGCAATAAACCTTTCTTCGCGTATATTCCTTCGAACACACCGCATGGTCCCTACATCGCTCGCCCGGAAGACAAAGCCGTCTACGAAGGCAAAGGACTGGCGCCCGAAACGGAGAGTTTCTTTGGAATGCTCCATAACATCGATCAGAATGTTGGCAAAATCGTTGCCAAGCTTGACGAGTGGGGCATCGCCAAAGACACGCTTGTCATTTTCATGAACGACAACGGTGGCACTGCCGGCGTGAAGGTGTTCAATGCTGGAATGCGAGGCTCCAAAGGGAGCGCTTGGATTGGTGGCACACATGCCAGTTCCTTCTGGCGTTGGCCCGGCACGATCAAGCCCGCGGATTGCCCAGCCCTCACGGCCCACATTGATTTTTTCTCGACGCTTGCGGAAATTGGGGGAGCCAAGATTCCCGACGCCGTTAAACCCCAAGTCGAGGGACGTAGCTTAGTACCATTGTTGGAAAACCCCAACGCTCCATGGGCGGACCGTTCTCTGATCACGCATCAAGGTCGTTGGCCCAAATTGGCGGATCCGAACGAATCGAAATTCAAGATGTGCGGTGTACGCTCTGCGCGATGGCATCTGGTTTCGGAAAAAGGGGCGGCAGAACCCAAGTGGGAACTGTTCGATCTGAAGGCCGACTACAGCGAAACGACCGACGTGGCTGCACAGCATCCTGAAGTCGTTAAGGAACTGGCTGCCGCCTTCGAAAAATTCTGGTTGGAGGCGATCCCGTTGATGGTCAACGAAAAGGCCGAGGGCCCATCGATCAATCCCTTCCAAGAACTCTACTACAAGCAATTCGGCGGAAGTCCGACCGCAGCCGACTTAGCAAAGATGGACCCCAAACGTAAATTAAATTGAATGTTCCCGTGGGGCAGGCTGCCAGCCTGCGTAACTATTTCCAGTTCGACTGTCCTAAATTGGTTTTTGCATTGCGATTGGACAACGGCTCTTTCCTCTAAATTGGGACAGTCGAACTAGAGGTATGGTAAATATCCCCTGAGTAAAACTCGGGGGCATTCCACCGCCCCTTTGGCCCTGTGGTGACGGGGTATTTCTCGGTTGAGGCATTAGTAACCTGTCGTACGAATTTACTATCTTACGAAAGATACCCCCGTAAATTTTCTGGTAGATCAGGCTGCTGCCACGCGCTCATTCCACCATCGATGTAAATGGTTTGTCCGTGAATGTGTTCTGCGTCGTCGCTTAGCAAGAAGGCTGCCATGGGGCCGCATACGGATGCCTCTGGGACTTGGCCGTTGGGAGTATGCAGTTTCATCCAACGCAGGGCATCCGTGTCGCGATTGAGCACTGGGTTGGTCAACGGCGTTCGTACCAAGCCGGGTGCGATCGCGTTGACGCGAATGCCTTTGGGTGCAAGCGCAACGCACAGCGAGCGGACCAAACTCGAAACAGCGGCCTTGGAAGCATCGTAGGCCGTGTGATCGGATTCCGCCAATAGGCCATTGATCGATGCGGTGAAGAGGACGCGGCCCGTGGATTGTCTCTGAATCCATCGCCTTGAAAAAATTTGAGTCAGAAAGTAGCCGACTTTGACATTCAAATCGAAGGTACGATCAAACGTTAATTCGTCCATTTCCAAGAAAGGTTTATCGATGAACACGCCAGCGTTGTTCACGAGAAGGCTAAGTTCAGGTTCGATTTGCATCGAGCGTTCTGCAAGTTCGAGTAGCACCGTTTCAAGTGGTTGCCACAGATCGCAGTAGATGGGGGTGACCCGAACGCCGCATGTCCTGCATTGTTCGAGTGTTGCGAGCGCCGTTTCATCTTCTTTGAGGCCATGCAATACTAGATTCGCCCCTGCCTTAGCAAGACTTAAAGCGATGGCCGCACCCACGCCTTGCGTGCCACCGGTAACGAGTGCCGAGTGTCCGATTAGATTCATAGCAGGTGACATTGAGTATCGCGTTAAAGTGGTTATGGATACTTTAACCGTGTATTGGGAGTGTTGCTACTAGAGTGCCGCCTTTCGCTCCGCGAAAGTTGCGCATCTTTCGCGGAGCGAAAGGCGACATTGGATTTATTCATCTCGCAAACCAAGGCGGGCGAGCCATCGTCCTCGTGTGCTGGCTTTAGTGGATTTCAATTCCTCTTCGGTTTGTGGAGGATTGTTATCTTGGAAAGTACGGGTTTTCTCTTGCAATTCTAGGCGTTCGCGAGCCAGCTTGGCTCTTTCCATGGACATCTCGATTTCCGCTTGCCGCTGCTTTTGCTCCCAATCGTCTCGAAGTTCCTTGAGCCGCAGTCTCTCGGCAACAATTAGCGAATCGGACTCAATCATCTCCGCAATGGCTGCTACACCGATCGACATTCCGTCGTGTGCAATCGACTGTTGTTCGATCAAGGTCTTTAGATCGGAGATCTCCTGATCGCGTCGTTTTATCTCGACGCTGGTTTGTTCAATGATTCTTTCAATATCCAGGACCTTGCGTGGGTCACACGGCGCTTCGGTATGCGTTTCCGCCTCCAGTTGCTGCAATAAAGCCTCCTTGCGTTGTTCCCAGCTCAGTGTTTCAGATTTTTGGCCAGATGTCGCTCCCTGATACTTTGCCAATCGCGAGCCTAAGTCGTTGCTTTGCATTCGCAGTTCAACAGCCTCATGCCTAGCTTCCAACAATTGACTTCGCAATTGTTCGACTTGAATTCGCAATTCCGATTCATCCGGACTGGAGTGACTGTTTACTCCTTTGGCTTCTTTCAGTTCACTTTGTAGGAAGTGCAGTTGATCGTTCAGCTGTGAAACTTCTAAGGTGAGTTCCGTTTCACGAGCATCCGTTTTTTCCAAAACCCGTTGTGCAATCGTTCGCAACGCGGCTTGCGACTCGCCGTCGTCGACTGCTTCGGACTCGATGAACGCAAGTAGCTCTTGGTATTCAGCTCGGGCATGCAAGAGCATCGACGCAATTTTTGTGTTTTCTTGTTGGACCGCAATCAGCTTGGTTTCCAGCTCTTGAAAGCGAGACTTTCCGACATTGGAGTCGGTCGATGTCAAACGCGATTCGGCGGTTTCAATCGCTTGTCTGAGATGCTCCCGAAGGGATTCGATTTCGAGACGCTCACGTTCAAAGCTTCGAGATCGCGCTATGAGTTCGGTGAGTTTGTTGTCAACCGCTTGAGACCAAGCGGTCCCGTTGTCTTGAAGAACCTCGTTTGGAGCAGTCTGCTCGTTTTGAACAGGCTGGGAGTGGACGCCCGAAGCCGACGATTCCCCGGCGCGAATCGCATGGTCCAGGATTTCAACCGCTTCGATGGCGCGTGCCCCGATATCGTTTTGATTTGAAATCGAGACTGGCGAGCTGACTTGAGAGGGTGGCGGAGGAGCTACAATGTCAACCAACCCGACCGAGGGCGCGGCTGGCGAAGCGTTCGGCGAGACCGGCGGACCTTTCGGCACGACCTGCGCGACCTTGGTGGCCTGGCTTTTTTGCCGATTACTTTTTTGGGTTTGTTGACGCCTCTCGTTGGCCATTGCTTCAGTGATTGATAAGATTGGTTGGAAACATTCGCAGACGAAAAATCGCGACGATTAATTAAACAGATAGGTCACACCGAGATGGCGGGTTGCCACCGCGGGCTTTTTACGACGATTTGCAGGGCCGAAGCCGCCGACTGTGACGGTCTTAGGGATCCTATCGCTTACGAAACAACTACCGCACGATGGCCCGCATTAAACCTAGCGATACAGACGAGAATCAGACCTTTGAGTCTGCCATGACTCAATTGGAACAGATTGTTCGGAAGCTGGAGGGGAATTCGCTGGGCTTGGAAACATCGCTGTCGGAGTACGCAAAAGCCGTGGAATACGTACGTTTTTGCCAGCAGCAGTTGACCGGAGCCAGGAGGAAAATCGAAAAGCTACGAGGCTTAACCGGTCGAGGCGAGGCGATCACGGAGACCTGGGAGGACGATGAGGAAGGTTGACGTAATGCCGACTTCATTTTTTATCACTTATGCATACAATGTCTCTGAATTACTGCCACTTCTTCCGAGTGCTTTGAGACCCATATCAACAACTGTGCAAATCTCGAACGATCTAACGAACGATTCAGCTGCCTTGATAGGCCGATGGCAGTCGTTAACCAATGAAGTGGACGGCAAGCTGGAGAGTTGTGTGAAAAAACTCTCTCTGAGTTGCCCGGATGTGCTTCGTGAAGCCATGCGATATTCCCTTCTTTCGCCAGGCAAAAGACTCCGTCCGATATTGTGTTTGCTTTCTGCGGAAGCTTTGGGCGGTTCGACTTGCAACGCATTGGCCAACGCGGCAGCCGTAGAAATGATTCACAGCTATTCGCTCATCCATGATGACTTGCCAGCCATGGACGATGACGACCTGCGACGAGGGCGGCCCACTTGCCATATCCAGTTTGATGAGGCGACTGCGATTCTCGCCGGTGATGCTTTGCAGGCATTGGCTTTTGAAACGATCCTATCGGATAATACCGATCCAGCCATTGCGGTTCGAAGCTGCCTAGTTTTGGCTAAGGCCGCGGGTCCAGAGGGGATGGTGGGTGGTCAATGCGACGATCTTCTGGCGGAAAAACACGGTGGCGGGGTTGAAATGCTCCATGCAATTCACGCTAGAAAAACCGGAGCCATGATCCAGGCTTCGGTGGTTCTGGGGGGCTTGGCAGCCGACGCATCCCCGGACGAATTGGAAAAACTGGCCATTTATGGAGATTGCATCGGAATTGCGTTCCAAATTGTGGACGACCTACTGGACGTGGAGGGTACGAGCGAAAACACTGGGAAACGTACCGGAAAAGACATTCAGCGAGGCAAACTGACCTTTCCAGGGATATATGGTATTGGGGCAAGTCGCGAACGTGCCCTAGAATTAGTTGAACGAGCGATTTCGATTGTGGATGCCTTTGGTCCAGCCTCGACTCCATTGAAACAACTTGCACGATACATCACGGATAGGAGCCACTAGAAACTCTATGCACGAAATGCTCGCCAAATTAGAGTCCGCCGAACCGCTTCAACACATGTCCACACAGGAGTTGGAATTGCTCGGCGTGGAGATTCGGGATGTTCTATGCAACCTTCTTGCGACTCGGACGGCACACTTTGCTTCGAATTTGGGAGTCGTGGAGCTTTGTCTCGCGCTGCACAGTGTATTTGACTTTCGAAAGGATCGACTGATCTGGGATACTGGGCACCAGATCTATCCGCACAAACTGGTTACCGGCCGCTATCACGAGTTCAAAACGATTCGTGAACGCGGTGGCTTGATGGGCTACCCGAACCCAAACGAGAGCGAATACGACTTGTTCATGACCGGCCATGCTGGCTGCAGCGTTTCAACCGCCTTGGGTCTTAAAAGCGGCGATGATTTGACAGGTCAAGCTGGCCGAAAGAGCATCGCTGTGATCGGTGACGGTGCCTTTCCCTCAGGCATCGTTTTCGAAGCGATGAACAACGCAGGCGAACTCAATGCCGATATGATCGTCGTTTTGAACGACAACAAGATGTCCATATGCCCACGTGTAGGCGCCGTTGCAAGCTATCTCGATCGCCTTCGCACCAACCCTTTCTACACCGGTTTCAAAAGCGAAGTAGTCCGGGTACTCAATAAACTACCCCTCTTTGGCGATCCCACCGAGCGACTGCTCGCTCAAATCAAAGAAGGTGTGAAAGCCGGGATGGTCGGTGGCATGCTCTTTGAGGAATTTGGATTCCGATACATTGGGCCAATCGACGGGCATGATATTCATTTGCTACGCAAGTATTTGGAGATGGTCAAGGACCAAAAGGGACCAACGCTATTGCATGTGGTCACCGAAAAAGGGAGAGGCTACAAGCCTGCCGAGAAAGACCCCGTCTACTTTCACACTCCACCCGCGTTTGAAGATGAGGATGGCTGCCCCAAGCCGCTCGGTGCGAGCGACAAACCAGCCTTCACCAACTACGCTCGCGATGCCATCATGAGCCAGATGAAGAGCAATCCCGCCGTGACGGTGATGACAGCCGCCATGTGCCAAGGGAACAAATTGGAACCTGTTCGCGATGCCTTTTCAGATCGGTTTTTCGACGTTGGCATTTGCGAGTCGCATGCGGTGGCGTTTGCGGCTGGCCACGCCAAAGTTGGGTTGCGTCCGATTGTTGCCATCTACTCGACGTTCCTGCAGCGGTCCTACGACCAGATTTTTCAGGAGGTCGCTCTACAGAACTTGCCGGTGACTTTCATGATCGATAGAGCTGGCTTGACGGGTCCTGACGGTCCAACCCATCATGGGCTATTTGATATCGGTTACATGCGAGTTTTTCCGAACATCGTCATGATGGCTCCGGGGGATGCGACCGAGGTCGAGCCGATGCTACACTTCGCGTTGTCGCGTTCCGGACCGACCGCGATTCGCTATCCAAAGACAACGGCCCAGTCCTTCGAGCGGCCAGTCCAACCGATCGAACTTGGCAAATCCGAAGTGATTCATTGGGGAATCGACGGTGCCATCATCGCTTGCGGTGCCATGCTGCAACAAGCGATTTCTGCCGCCGAAATCCTAAAGAAAGACGGACTCGACGTGGCGGTGATCAATGCTCGCTTCATCAAGCCGCTTGACATGGTGATGTTGACTCAAGTTTTCGAAGAGTGCCGATTCGTCGTGACTCTCGAGGAGGGGGCACTCATGGGTGGTTTCGGTTCTGCAGTACTGGAAGCGGCTTGCGCTCTGGGATGGGACACTCGCATTCTCAGAACGCTTGGGATTCCTGACCAATTCATCGAACATGGCGATCGCAACGAGTTGCTCAAGGAACTTTCGTTGGATCCGTCGGGGATCGCCAAGACCTGCAAGACGCTCAACGAAAAGTACTCCAATGCAGAACATGCAGGAGTTTAGCTGGTGAACAATCCTGCATCTTGGGGATGGATTCGAGATGGCAGATCACGACCCCGCGTGGTGGTCCTAGCTGCCCCAAATCGCCCCCGAGTCGAGCAGGAGCTCAAAAGTATGCTCGATATCATCGAGCGCTGTGCCGAGATCGTGGCGGTCGACAAGAGTTTTTCCTACGAGTTTGAAACGTGCGAATCGGACCTTGTCGTGGTCCTGGGTGGAGACGGTTCCATTCTGCAATCGGCTCGGCAGATGTGCCACAATCAGCGCCCGGTGTTGGGTGTCAATCTCGGTAAACTCGGGTTTCTTGCTGCCATCACAGCCACTCGATTCGTCGACATTTGGCCTGAAGTCTGCGACGGACGATTTTCGGTTACCAACCATTTGATGTTGCAGTGCCAAGTCTACGAAGGGGACTTACTGCTGCATTCGATCATCGGACTCAACGAGGCATCGGTGCTTGGGGGGCCACCCTACACAATGATGTACATCGATTTGTACATCGACTCGGTGCTGGCCACCACCTATGCTTGCGACGGTCTCATTGTCAGCACACCTATCGGCTCGACTGCCCACAATCTTTCGGCTGGCGGCCCCATCCTTCGCCGTAATCTGCAAGCTTTTGTAATTTCTCCGATCAGCCCTCACACCTTGACGATGCGTCCAGTGGTGGACACGGCCGATCGGATATTTGACCTCAAGATTCGAGTCGATCATCCGACGGCCAGTGTGGTGGTGGATGGACGCGTCGTCTGTCACTTTAGCCGAGATCTCCGCGTGCAAATTTCGAGAGCCGATGACACTTTTCAATTGATCAGCATTCCTGGTCAAGACGACTACCATGCCCTCCGAGAAAAGCTAGGCTGGAGCGGCAAACCGCGATTGATTGAGTAAGGTGACGGGCAAATGGAACGAAACCAACCACGCTCAAAACACTTCGAACACTGCAACAACGAATTGGTTATTGGCAATGCGTCATGGCAAAACAGCTAGTTGTACATCGCGAATGAGCGAGACATTTTGCCAATCGCTTGCCATCAACTGGCGCGATTCCAAAGGCTCAAAAGTTCTTTGATTGCGTTCCATGGTTCATTGCTTGAAATCGTTCGGACACCATTTCCATCGGTAGAAAACACGGAACAGACAAGCTGAAATCGCTTTAAAGAGACCTGACCCCTTTTCGGATGTTTGACCCCTTTTCGGATGTTGCGGTGACGACTACATTTCCGCTTCGTGTTGCGACTGCGGAAACCTAGTTGTTGCTAGGCAGTTTGTCTATGCGCTTCGAAAAGCCCTACTCCAACCGCTACCGACAGGTTCAAACTTCGTACTGGACCGATCATCGGCAGCGACAGACATTGTGATCCAAACTGCTCCCGCACCGAATCTGGCAGGCCACTCGACTCGCTTCCAAAAACAAGCCAATCGCCTAGTTGAAATGTTGCATCCGCGTAACTGCGCGATGCAAATTTGGTAAAAAACCACGTTCGCTCCTTTGGCAACATAGGGAGCAAATGGCCCCATGAATCCACCGATTCCCAATCCAGATGCTGCCAATAGTCCAAGCCAGCTCGCTGCAATTGCTTGTCGTCCAAGCGGAAACCGGTCGGTCGTACGATCCAAAGCTTGGCATTCAGGGCAACGCACGTTCGACCGATGTTACCCGTGTTTTGAGGTATCTCGGGCTGATAAAGCACAACGTTGAATCGCGGTGTTGTCATTGTCGCCTTTTGCTCCGCAAAAGTGTGGGTTTGAGTCTCGTGTGGCACGTCCCTGAGTTTGGGTTTCGTGTGGCACGCTCTGCGGTACGAAGGGCGTGGTGAATCGCTCGAAACATTTGCCACGCTTCCCACGCCCATCGTTACCACTCTGGGACGTGCCACACGTGGTTACCACTCTGGGACGTGCCACACGTCGCTATCGCGCTGGGGCGTGCCAAAACGCACTTTCGCTGAGCGAAAGGCGACATTGGCTAACGTGCCACAATCGCTTGTCGACGCTTTGGCATGCATAGGATCGCCTCCACCACCATCGCAACAAGCATACTGATCAAAAACCATCGCCAAATCTCTTGGACCAAGCTCCTAGCCGATGCTCCCACCTCGATGCGAGACCAGTTCAACGCGCCGAACAAACTCGAGAGTGTTTCCGCTGGAACCAACTTGCCGCTGTCTTCATCCCCAAGCCTATTCTGAGCGACCAACAACTCATCGCTGCGATAGACTCCCGGATGCTGCGAAAACTGATTGGACAGAACATTAGAATCTCCTGCGGTTTGTGTCGCGTTCTCAAAGAGTGCACCTGCCGACTGACCGACCGTTACCATCCGAGTCGAACCGATTCTTGCGGAGCCGGCTGCCAAGACCCGCTGGATCGCGATGTACATAACAATGCCGTCACTCGCAAAAGTCGAATCTCGCAAAGAAGGGGTCGTGGTGCAAACGTAGACTCCATTCTTAGCCGAACCAGCCGCGTCGATCCGCATCAGCAGCGGCAACTCGTCGCTCATCGCCGCCAATACTGTGCCCTCCGCTTGCAATTTACAAATACGTTTGATTCCGAGTTGTCCGACCGGCAACGGTGCACCGTTGAGCGTGTTCCCTAACAGTTCGGAATCATTTCGCCATTGCTTCACCCTAGCGAGCGTCGGATCTGTCTCAGAAGTCTCAGGCCCCAATTTCGGGTTCGCGTCCAAGCTCTGCCAACCGGTCCATTGAACGCCTAACGCCCTGGTGTCATTGGGTGTTTCCGGAGGGAAGAGCAACACTTGCCCTCCTTCGGCAATGAATTGCGTCAGCAGCTCCAGCGATCGGCCTTCTGGAAGTTGCTCGTGCCAAACCACCAAAGCCACGGTATTCCAATCGATCGAGTCCAATTGCGAGGATGCGACCGTTTCGGTCTCGCACTCAATCGCTTGCTCAGGCGAGATGTTCGTGCACAATTCGATGGCCTCGATGACGCGTGGGTTGTCACTCACAATAACCGTTCGCCTGGCAGGTGGCTTTTCGTAAACGAAGTAGCTGGTGTTGTCGGCGGAATTGGTATCGCCAGGAATTCGAACCAATCCCCAACCCTTATCCAGACTGGCGTTGTCGTTTTCCGACGATAGAGCAATCCGGTAGTCGTTGACTTCCGCCGACTCCGACTGCAAGTCGACGTTGAGCACACTGCGAGCACCACCGACCTCGACCTCGACTGGAATCTGCAAAGCCGTCGGCGCGGTGGAGCCAAGCGTTCGTTCGATCTTAAAGCTTAGCGAAAGCTCAACCCCCTGCGTCCCCTTGACTCGCTTGGCGGTAACCACTCGAACCGATCGGTTTTCATTCGAGGCAGCACCGAGATCCAAAACTTGGAATCGAATCTCCTGTGGCAGTCCGATGAAGCCCTCACGATCGGCAGTCCATCTGCCATCGCGGCTTCGCCAATCGCTCTCGCGCATGTCCGAACAAATCCAAACGTTGACATTTCCAGCCCGGTTGTTCTTGATGTAGAGCAAGGCCCGTTCAAGCATCCCAGGAATATCGCTGGTCATTCCGTTGCCAACCAGTGAAGGATCGGAAATCATGCTGGCCGGCGATTCGAATTCAATCGGTTTTTCGCGAGCGGAATCGAACACCGCGACTCGCTGCACACCCAGGGTCTTGAGCGTATTGGACAGTTGCAACAACGCCGCTTGAAGCTTCGACACCCCAGTCCCAGCTTGCGTTTCCTGCATGCTTGGCGAACGATCCAACAGTACGATGGCAACTTCACTGGATCGACTACCTAGCAACCCAATCAATCCACTGGCCAAGGGCCGAGACGTGAAAAAAATGAGGCAAGCAACTGCCAACGCCCGCATCAGCAGAATCAGCCATTGCCGAAGCTTGGTGTAGCCACTCGACATACGGCTGGCTTGCATCAAAAACATCATGGCCGCCCACGGAACCGTTTGAAAGCGCCTTTGATTGACCAGATGGATAATGATCGGAACCGCGATCAGCGGCAAAGCCAATAGGATCCAGGGCTGAATAAAATTCATCGAACACCCCGGCCACGCGTTCGTCCCACGAGGAACCGCATCATCGGATGCTCATATGCTTCGCTGGTGATCACGCGATGGTAGTCTACTGCCGTCTCAAGCACGATGCGTTGCAAATCGGTCAAGTACGTTTTTAATGCGCGATGGTATCGGTCCACAATCTCCGTAGGCTCGACAAACAACGGTGGTCCACCCTCCATATCCGTAAAGCGAACTGGACGTGTGAACGCGAACTCCATTTCAAGTGGATCCAGCAAATGAAAGGCAGCCACATCATGCTTGCGAAATCGAAGGTGCTCAAAGCAGCCCTTCAATATTGCTGGATCCACGAAGAAGTCAGAGATAATGACCACGAGCGCTCGCTGTCGGACCGTTTCGGCCAACTCGTTCAAGATGGCTGGCAACTGAGTATCCCCCGCTGGCTTGGCATTTTCTAGCGTATCGAGAATCACCTTAAGGTGAGCGGCAGATCGTCGTGGCGGAATGTTCTGTACAATCCTTTCGGCAACGCAAGTCAATCCAACCGCGTCCCCTTGCTGGGCCGCCAAATAGGCCATCGATGCAGCGATTTGCCTGGCATATTCGATCTTGGTGGTTTGCCCTTTGGAGGCATAGGCCATCGATCCGCTCGTGTCCACGACAACACAACAGCGTAGATTGGTATCCGCCTCAAACTCCTTGACGTAATATCTGTCGGTTCGACCAAAGGCACGCCAGTCGAGACGTCTCAAGTCGTCGCCAGGTACATACTTTCGATATTCGGCAAACTCCACACTCGAGCCGCGATGAGGTGAGGAATGTCGGCCCGAAATATTGCCTTGCATGGCATGCCGCGACATGAGCGGCACGGCAGACAGCCTCGAAAGAACTTGCGGATCAAGAAAGGAGCGAGTGATTGGGAGCATACGTTAAGCGTTAGCCTATTCCATTTCCTCAACCAAACGCTCTACAATTTTCTTGGCCGTCATGCCTTCGGCTTGGGCAGCAAAGGTCGTAATAATACGGTGAGTTAGGACCGGCCGGGCAACCGCGTGAATGTCTTCCATCCGAACCATGTAGCTGCCGAGAAGGGCGGCGCGACTTTTGGCCCCCAGAATTAAATTTTGAACAGCTCGCGGACCTGCCCCCCAACTGACGTAAGGCTTGAGCCAGGTTGGCGCCGTATCCCCTAGTGGCCGCGTTTTGCGGACCAGACGGGCTGCGAAACTGTAAATATGGTCCGGTACGGGAAGGCGTCGAACCAAGCGCTGATGTGCGATGATTTCATCGGCACCCATCAACGCATTGAGTTTCACTAGATCGTCACCGGTAGTCGTTCGAGCAATCTGAATTTCCTCTTCTTCGCTTGGATAATCCAACTCGACCAAGAACATGAATCGATCGAGCTGGGCTTCCGGAAGCGGATAAGTGCCCTCTTGTTCGACTGGGTTTTGGGTTGCAAGTACCATGAACGGAGATGTAAGTTCAAACGACTTGCCGAGTACCGTGACTCTTTGTTCCTGCATGGCTTCGAGCAACGCCGCTTGGGTCTTTGGCGGAGCGCGATTGATTTCGTCAGCTAAGATGATATTGGAGAAAATTGGGCCTTGAATGAATTGGAATTCACGGCGACCTTCCTGCGTTTCTTGGAGGATATCGGTCCCGGTAATGTCCATCGGCATCAGGTCAGGGGTGAATTGGATGCGACTGAATCCCAGCGACATGGTCTCCGCGATTTTGCTCACCAGCAGGGTTTTAGCCAGACCTGGCACCCCCATGAGCAGGGCATGGCGGCGAGCGAAAAGGCAAATCGCCAATTGTTCGATGACGGCTTTTTGCCCGACAATGACTTTTCCGAGTTCGGCGGCAAATTGAGAATAGGCCGTTCTAAGGTGGTCGATGGCCTGCACGTCATGGTCCGTAAGAGAATGGGCAGTTACGGCACCAGGCGCGACAGAATGTTTCATGGAAAAACAAGTGTGTAAAGGAATGCTGACAGAAACTACCTCCAGGTTTAGACCAAGCCAAAGCAGAAAGCAATAGGCCCCGCCTGAGCTGTGCTACAAATATCAGTTTCGAAACTGCTATTTGTCGCACTGCCCAGGCTCGGGGCTAAACGGTGGTAAACGGTGGTAAACGGGGTTAAACGACAACCCGACAGCCGTGACTAGTTGGTTAAAAACAATCGTGTTACTCTACGGAGATTCGAACCACCTGACTCACACAGAAAAACTTATGACGTCCGCTGCATTGCCGAACCCGCCAAACCTGCCAAAACCGGCGAAATTGTCGAAATTATCGAAATCCGAGCCGCCTGCAGTCCGCTGTCCAACCTCAATTCAATACGTCTTGTTCGTTGCGTTTCTGATCCACTTCTTGGGAGTTTTGGCAGAACCCCTCCGATTCTTTTCTCGCAGCGAAATTCGAACGGGACCAGAATTCGCTTGGCTCTCGGATACGATGAAGCCCTATTCGCAATGGCTTTACCTAAATCATGGTTACTTCTTTTTTGCTCCGAATCCTGGACCCGGGCACTTGATTCAATGCACCCTTTCAATCTCTTCGGCAGACGAACTCCCCGATCAGGATTCAAGTCAAGTCCTCCTTTTACCAGATCGAAACGAACATTGGCCGCGATTGCTCTACCACCGCTATTTCATGCTCTCGGAATTTTACACCAACCGATATGCTCCGGAGCAGGTCACTCAAGAGCTGAAAAAGGACTTGGAGTTCATGCAGACTTGGGCATCGGATAAAGTACTTTACGATCAAATCCAATCCTCCGTCGTGAACAGCCTCAAGCATTCGCGGGACATCGAGAAAGTCAAGCTGAGACGCATAGAACGACTACTTCCGGACTCACAACAAGTGCTCAAGGAGGGTTGGAGTTTGAACGACCCTCGACTAACCAACGTGCTTTCAGAAACGATGATTGAGGCAACTGCGATTGAACCAATTGTTGAGCTCCCCGGCAAAGCCAGTCCGGGAGCCTCGCGATGAATGCATCCATAATTAGAGAGCTCGGATCCGAAGCGGAAACAACCGGAGCTTCGTTTCTGGCCTCGCTTCAGGACTTCTTCTTTCGCCCAAGTTCCGCCCACGCATTGGCTCTAATGCGAATCGCAACCGGCTCTATGATCGCTTATATTCATTTGGTTTGGATGCTGAACCTGGAATCGTTTATGGGACCGTTCGCCTTGATCAACAATACGACGTGGAAAGGCCTACACAATGGCCCTGTTCCCGACTTCAAATGGACGTACCTAGCCCAGACCGAATCGATGTCGGTGATTTGGTGCCATGAGACGCTCGCATGCTTGGCAGGAGTCTTACTCGCCGTAGGCTGCTTCACTCGGACCTTTAGCGTTTTGGCCTGGTTTACAACCCTCATGACAGCCCATCGAATGACGGGGATGCTGTTCGGTTTGGACCAAATCACACTCATGCTAGCCATGTATCTTTGCCTTGCGAGGCCAGGCAGTGTTTGGAGCGTAGATGGTTGGCTTTGCCGGAGATTTCAGACTGCCTACGGTAAACACCCCTGGCTGCGGATCCTGTCCGGGGTACCCGCAATGGAGTGTGGACTAGAAATGCCTGCGTGTTGGTCCAATAACTTCGCGACTCGTTTGATACAATTGCATTTGTGTGTCATCTATCTTTTTGGTGGACTTGGTAAATTGCGTGGTGAGATGTGGTGGGATGGGAGCGCAATGTGGTATTCGATCGCGGCCTACGAATACCAGTCGATGGATATGACCTGGACGGGGCATTTTGCAATTCTTTCTTCCATCGCGACCCATTTGACCTTGTTTTGGGAGGTCAGTTATTGCGCCATGATTTGGCCTAGGTGGACGCGGCCTTGGACTCTTGGGGTGGCGTTTTTGGTGCATGGTGGTATCGCGTTGTTTCTGGGGATGATTACCTTTGGACTCATGATGATCGTCGCAAACATTGCATTTGTTTCTCCAAGTCGCATTCAACGCTTGGTTCGGATCATCCGAAAGCAAAATGAGTAAATTGAGTAGACTTACGAGGTAAAACCACCATGATTGTGTCAACGGTCGCAAAGAGGAAATCATGGTTTGGTTTTGCTTGGCGATGGAGCAAGCGGATATTCGGTTTTTGCATCGCGTGCATGCTTTGTTTCGCGGCCGCTGCTTGGATTCTTGGGAACACACCTGTCAATCAAGCGTTTCGACATGCGGATGCCGAGAGCGGGATCGACATACTGGTCATCAACAACGGTGTTCACGTGGATCTTGTACTGCCGATAGATGAGCCGGAATACCGATGGCTTGATCGGTTTCAATTGACCGACTTTCGCACATTCGACGCGAGTCATCGCTACGCCATTTTTGGATGGGGAAATCGCCAATTCTATATGGAGACGGAAACCTGGAATGACCTCAAAATTTCGAATGTGCTGTACGCCTTTGCCGGACTTGGCGACACCGTCGTCCATGTCGATTTGTGTGCCGACCTTTCCTGGTTTTCTAAAAACTCTCGAAAGATCCGACTTTCGCCGGAACAGTACAAACGCCTTTGCGAATACCTGTTGTCATCGTTCCAAACGGAGGCCGGTGGTTCATTGATTCCCGTTCCGAATCGCCATTACAGCAGCACGGACGCATTTTACGAAGGGACAGGTCACTACCACCTTTTTCGAACTTGCAACGTTTGGGCCGGAGATGGACTGGCCAAGTCAGGGGTCCGAGTGGGTTATTGGACGCTAACTCCAGGCTTGCTATTCGCGTGTTTACCTGACCCACCGCCGGAACGAACAGAATAGTCGAGAGGACTCCTACTCACCGGGGTCTGTTTGGACCGAAAAATTCCGACCTGCACGATTGAAATCGCGACCCGTACGCAAACTTAGTCTACCCAACGATACAGGACTTCAGTAATCGGACGCCAGCAAATCTTGTCTTGTCGCTTGCTAACAGAGTTTTTGGTAGGAAAATGGAGGTGGGAAAATTTCAGACTCGTATTTTCCTACCCCCATT
>JAYTVM010000065.1:0-31808 GCA_043743995.1 Pirellula sp.
ACCAATCACGCTCCGCGTGATTTTCGCAGTTCAAAAACCTTTGGTTCCTGAGGCAACATCACGCGGAGCGTGATGGGTACTTTCTTCAGATTCGAAAAACTCACAGCCTCAGAGCGTGACACTCGTGACACTCGACACTTCCAACAAGCAGAATTATTCAAGGTCAAGGAAGCCGATTGCCGAAGCTGTAACGACAAGAACAATTTTTACGGCAAAGGTTTTCAAACCGTTGCTGACATTCCCTTTGGGTGATGCAGAATAAGCGACTTCGTTCATGACCTTTTCACCAAAACCTAACGCATCGCGTCGTTTCATAACGCGACGCAATTTGAGTCAGACGCTTTGCACGGTTGTGATGGGGGGCTTTGGCTTGTCCCTATTAGGCTGCACGTCGACTCCCGGCACTCGGACTTCCATATGGCCAACGCGCACCGCTGGCGCACCCTCGATGGCTGCTGGGACGACCGCAGGCGTGACTGGCTCGCTAGCCTCCACAACGCAAGCCGTCAAGGGTCAGTTTTCCAGCATGGGAACTGCCGTTTCGTCGGCCTATGGAAAAGCCAAAACGGCGATTACGTCCCCGTTTGGCGCCACGGCCGAGACGGGCGATCCAACGAGCTTGAGCACCAAGCCTTCCGTCGGTCCGGAACTGCATGTCATGAACGGCCAACTGCATGAGTCGCAGGGGAATTATGCCAAGGCGCTCGATAGCTATAGCAAGGCCTTAGAGATTGAATCGAAAAATCCGCCCGCACTGCTCAGTACGGCTCGGCTTTACGAACGTCAAAATGAAAAAGATAAGGCAGTCGAGTTTTACCAGAAGGCTGCCACGGTGGCTCCGAACAACGCAGCCATCTTTGCCGACCTCGGTAGCCTCCAGGCCCGTAGCGGAAATCTAACCGCCGCGCGGAGCGAGCTGCAAAAAGCAGTAAATCTAGATCCCAAGAGTTCATCCTATCGTTCCGCGCTAGCAGGCGTGATGCTCGATTCGGGGAACGCTGAGGCCGCTATGGCCGAGCTCAATCAAGTGAACAGTCCCGCCATGGCCAACTACCAAATGGCTTACTTGCATTTTGCACGCAAGAACGTACCAGCAACGCAACAGTACCTTGGCTCCGCATTACAGATTGACCCGAATCTGAAACCAGCTCGGGATCTGATGGCGAGTATGGGTAGTGCGCAAAACATTACGCAAATGGCTCAGCAAGGCCAACATGCGGTCCAACAAGCTCAAGGCATTTATCAGCAAGCCGGTGCAATCGGGAGCAACATTCAAGGTCTGGTGAATACCGTACCAACTTCGCCACCGGGTTCGGGTGTGACAAGCTTGCCTTCTTTCCAACAAGCGACATCGTCCAATTCTCCATCGTCTCCTGTGAGTCGTTAGGCTATTGGGGCCTTGGGTGATTTACGCTGGGCAGTTCAATAATAAACGAGCTGCCCCCGTTTTCGCCAGGCTTGTACGTCAGTGATCCATGATGTTCCTCGATGATTCCACGACTGATGGCCAATCCCATGCCTAGCCCCGTGGCTTTGGTGGTAAAGAATGCCTCAAACAAACGGTCTCGTTGCGATTCCTCGACACCACAGCCTGAATCTCGAACGACGATCGATATACGATCCTGAGTCTCACGAAGCTCGATGGTTGCTATCTTGTCAGAATTGGGCTGGTCCACCATGGCCTCGAGGGCGTTCAAAACGAGGTTGACAAGAACTTGCTGCAATCCGACCGGATCGCCGATCGCCTTGATGTTTTTTTCGGCATCAACAATTTGAATGGTCAATCCACGACGACGGGCTTCTCCCTTGAGCATGGCGGCCGTATCCGACACTAGCACGGACAGACTCAATTGCTCTGGCTTGTGCTTGGCGGTCGATACGAATTCTCGAGTCCGACGGATGATTTTTGCGGCTCGCGTAACCTCGCTTGCAAGTCTTGCTAGAACAATCGAGGTCGCATCCGAAGCAGGTGACGACGCAAGGATTTTGCTCAGGCTGGCAACGTAATTTTGGATAGCGTTGAGCGGTTGGTTTAGCTCATGAGCCAACTCTCCGGACAACCGCCCCATCACGCTAACGCGGGAAAAGTGCGAGAGTTGTGCTCTTTTTTCTTCCAGCAACTCTTCGGCGTATTGCCGATTTTCGATCTCGCTCACCAGCGAATCATTGACGCTCAACAGTTCACGGGTTCGTTCCTGAACGCGTTCCTCAAGCAGAATATTGTATTGCTGCAATTCCATTTCTGCCTTACGGCGATCCGTGATGTCGATCGTATGTCCTGCCACACCCATGAATTTGCCTTCGATGGAATGAATAGGCTGGCAAGTGGTAAGCATCCAGCGCCACTCAGCCGAACGCCCCATCATGCGAAATTCATGACGCGCGGATTTTAGTTTCCCACTCAAGACGGAATGGAGGCTAGCCGCCGCGAGTTGGAAATCGTCCGGATGGATCCATTTCTCCCAACTATTTCCGAGCGCGGTTTCTGTCGACATGCCCGTGACGCTCTCAAAGTAGTCGCTTGCAAAAACACACTGCCCGTCCAAGGAAAGCTGCCAAATGATGGCGGGCACGGAACTGGTTAAGTCCCGCATCAAGTTGGCTTTTTCTCGCAGTTCTTGCTGCGAGGCTAGTCGATACGTGAGATCGACGGTACTGCCAATATACGACACAGTGTTATTATGAGTGTCGGCAACACGATTGAGTGATAACTCAACCGTGCATGCTTTTTTCCCAATCAAAGTACAATCGATTCGTTCGCCACTAGGCTGCGAATCCGCGTTGCCTTGCAATTGCTTTACGAGATGCTTTTGCTCGTTCGATACAAAATCGGTCCAGAGTTTTCCGACAACTTCCTGTACAACCAAGCCAGTGATTCGCTCCCATTCAGGGTTTACATAAGTCAATTGATGAGACGGATTGCATTCGAAAATTCCCACCGGACATGTGTGCGCTAACGCTGTAAACCTCTTTTGATTCTGTTCAAACAAAAGAAAGGCTTGTTTGATGTTTGAGATATTTGTGTAGTAAGCAATGATGCCAACACGGACCCCTTCCGAGTCGCGAATTGGGCTTCTGGACACGAGAAGAGTTCGCTTTTCATAACCTAAGTCCCATGTCTCTTCGACCGATTCCGCCTTCCCGCTGGCAATAACAAATTGATCCCGTTCCTGGATGTGCTTGGCGAGTTCCGGGGGCAAGCCTTCGTAGGAATCGCGACCCTGTAAATCCTCAACTGAGCATTTGTGAAACTCGGCGACCTTCTGGCTTCCAATCAGTATGGTACCGGCGCAATCCTTGATCAAGATCGCTTCGCTGGAGGACGTCAGAGCCAGGGCGAGCAACTCTTTGGTCAGACGAATCTGGGGCTGTCGCTTAACTACTTTGTTTAGCAATTCTGCGACCCTCTCTTGGTTCAACTACTTGAGGTAGGCGAGTGTCAGCAAGACGTACCCGGTAACCAAGTTGGGATCTCCCTCCATCCATCTCGCGTCGGTATTGGTCCAAGAACCATTTTCCTGTTGAGCCTTTTTCAAATGATTGATCAGCTCTGACTTCCAATCGCGGGGGCCATCTTTTGTGTTGAATTCTTTTTCTCCCAAGGCGTCTAGGGCTTTTGCCATCGTATGTTGATAGTAGTATAGTCCAGAGCTTCCCATGCCGGGGTTGGTCGACACCGAGTAGTTGTTGTACAAGAATTTTTTCGCGGCTTTCACTCGAAAATCTTCTCGGTCAACCCCAGCAAAGACCATGCTCTTTAAGCCAGCATAGGTCATGGATGCGTAGGACCGCAAGCCACCATTTTCATCTTTGCCCGCCATGGAATCTCCTCCAGCAGCGGGTGTGTAATAAAATCCGCCGTCGTTGATCTTTGAAGCAAATTCCGTTCGATTGTGTGCCGACTCCAGATTTTGGCAACGCGAAACGAACACAAGTGCACGCTGAATGGCTTCGTCCTCTTCGCTGACCCCCGCACTTCGGAGCGCATCGATCAGGAAGGCCGTATTGGAAAGATCTGGACGTGACTTGCTACCATAGCCTGCCCCTCCGTAAGCCACGTCGTCGGAAAGGATCCCTTCCCCTTCGTCCCACTGCTGTTGTTTAACAAATCGCTCTGCCCCCTTGATCAGCTCGGTGTACTTGCCAGCCTGATTGGCTTTTGAAAGCGCCATGATGGCCAAGCAGGTTTCGTAGTTTGCATGCGTCGACTTAGGAGCGTACAAACCTCCATCCTCATGCAGCGTGCCTACTAAGAATTTTAGCGACTTCACAACGAGCGGATCGTCGGCAGGCACATCGACCGATAAGAGGCCAGACACAACCAATCCTGTTATACCGGGCCCTGTCTTGCTGCTAAACGATCCGTCCTCCGATTGGCCAACCTTGCGAAGGAACGAAACCGCTCTGTCAATCATCCCCTGCCGCTCCGCTGGACCATCGCCGTAAAGACATGCGTCCGAAAGCACAACGAAGCATACGGCCAACGCCAATGCCAGAGAGTTCGCTAATTTCATGATTCGACTCAAAAATGGTTGGGAGCGGTGGATACGAGCGGAAAGCAATCTATAGACTAGGGAGATTGGACTACTTTGCAAGTCGATGCACATTTTTTGTCCTTGGACATTGGCTTTATCCGTTTTTGGGCATATGGTTGATTAGACGGAATCAACCTGCGACGAAGCCTCTCGATTCCCGTGGTCTAAATCAATTCTTTTCGTTCCGCGCTCGTCGCGGACTTGCTTCGGCCCAACCTAGCGATTTCGAAAAAGTTTTTCTGGAAGTTAGATTTATCCTAATTAGACTTGATCTAGGAACCGATGATTTGTTATTAGGTATTTCGAACGGATTCGGACCACGCTTCCAAGCATGGCTTTAGTCGCAGGTTCGGATTCCTTTATGTTTTCGTTTCCGATCGAATTCGATTGGGTTCTATCTTTGTAATGAGGTGGTTGCTTGCAGAATCGTTTGATGATGTAACGCGGAAACTCTCCTGCCCTCTCGGCTCGATCGCTCACTCGACCGCACACAGATTGTTAGCGATTGATCCACCGCTCTGCTCATCGCGGCTCATGTAATCTCCTCGATAGTCTCATAAGACGTTCGATCTACCCAAGGAGTTTTCAATTGAGGGTTCGCGGTCATGTTTCCATCGTCTGTTACTTTGTGTCTATTCCTTTGCGCTACCATATCACTTAAAGGCAACCGTTCCGCCGACGAGTATGTGGATCTGATCGAACTCAATCATTTCTTCGATCAGAAAGGAGGACTCGTATACGATCAAGTCATTTTCTATGAGCGGGCACCAGAAACCGGACGCTTTCAAGTCAGGGCTTGGTGTCTCGTCGAAGACCGCGAGTACCTCAATCGCCGTCCCACCAAGAACATTCAAACGGAACTCTTTCAGGTCGATTGGTACGATTCCGATCAACGCCTTCTTCGCAAAATAACCAGCCGCCTCTATCGCGAAAGCTGGACGCAAATCGACCCAGAGCGAGCCAACAAGAAGTTGCATGACGAACGGACTCGCATCTCCATGGTCCAGAACCCAAAGAAATTCTTTGCGGCAGAAACGCAGGACGCAGACGAACCCAAACAGACTACCGTCGCTCCCGCGCTAATCGTGTCGTCCGACGCATCAAATGTACCACAGACGCAAGTCGCAACGCCCACCCCGGCACTCGCGACCTCGGAGGCTCTGGTAGCCCGTTAGCCCGATGGTGGCCGCGACACACCCCGACGCAGCCTTTGAGGGCGAGCGAAAGTCATAATACTACCAGGCCACCGTTTGGATACTACCAGGCCAGGCCGCCGTGTGGCACGCCCAAAGCGATTAGCGATTAGCGATGGGCGTGGGAAGTGTGGCAAATGACACTAGCTAGCTAGCTATAGCTAGCTAGCGATTCACCACGCCCTTCGTACCTCAGAGAGGCTGTGATTTTATAGTACCAATCACGCTCCGCGTCATTTTCTCAGTTCAAAGACCTTTGGTTTCTGAGGCAACATCACGCGGAGCGTGATGAGTACTTTCTTCAGATTCGAAAAAGTCACAGCCTCAGAGAGTGCCACCCAGTTTCTAAGTAGATTTCAAACTGCCCCTCCCCTAAGCAACGGCATCGTCAACGAATTGTTGACATATCTCGGCTAGGCTTCGAAAGATCCGGTTTCGGTTTTTCGTCGGACGTCACTTCCAGCTCCGGCAGCCGGATGCTAACGCCATTCTTTCCGAACACGATGGGTATCAATTCTTTGGAAACCCCTGCGTCGTAAGTCAGGCCATAGTACTTGTGGGCTGGGGCCGAAAGGCGGAGAACCCATCTCAACAACTCGATGCGTACGGCTTGTAGCATCGGCAGATCGGGTTGGCTAATGATTTCCTCCTCTCCTACCTCGACGATCCAGCGATCCGCAGCAATATTGATTTTGCCTCGTCGTTGCAAATCCTTTAGTGCACCCCGAATGTCGGTTTGTTCCATGTAACCATACGTAACATTCACCGCGTAAATGTCGTTACCCAACTTGATGACTTCGTAGCGATTCGCGTTGTCGTAGGTCGAACTGGAGATCTGGTTAATGTGAAACAAAGTCACGTGTGACGGCAATACGCCATACTTTTTCAAAAAGACGCGCAGCGTAACCGGCGTGTAGTCTTCCAGTGTACGAACAGGTTGGGAGCATAGAAAGACCGCCGCTCGATCGCTTTCCACCAAACGACGTCGCCCCTGAATGAGCGCACGAGCCAAGGGTAAATTCTCATCGATCGCGAATTGGATTTCATCGACTTTTTCTCGCAACATGACGAGCCAGTCGATCTTCTTTCCTTCGCGAAATCCGAAGTCGTAGAATGCCTGGGCCATTTGCTTTCGTCCCCACTGCCAAGTCACCATGATGAGCACGAGCACAGATGCGATCGCGATCGGAAAATAGCCGCCGCTGGCAAACTTGGTCAAATTGCTGACGAAAAAAAGCATGTCGACCGCTAGGATCGGCACGCAAATCGCCAGCACATGCCACAATTTCCAATTCCAACGATAATAGGCTACGTAGCCAAACATGACCGTTGTGATCCACATGGTGCCAGTTACCGCTATGCCATAAGCAGCCGCCAGATTACTAGCTGTCCGAAACGAGAGGGTGGCGAAAACGCAGCCTGCAAACAAAGCCCAATTGACGGAAGGAATATAGACCTGGCCTTCCGCTTCGTGACTCGTGTATCGAACCAATTGGCGCGGAGCGAAACCCAACGCAATAGCCTGTTTCACAATCGAAAACATGCCGGTGATTAACGCTTGCGAAGCGATGAACGCAGCGCATGCCGCGATGCACAAGTCGGCAACGGAGATAAGTCGATTGGCCGCGTCTGCACCGGCAATTTGTGGCGTCATTGCAAAAAAGGTGCTTGCCCGGGGCGGAACGCCGTTCGACAACAAATAACCGACTTGGCCAGCGTAATTGGTCAACAAACACGGCATGACGATGTAATACCAGGCCAGCATGACGGGTCGCCGTCCAGAGTCCTGCGGATCCACGCTCATGCCGTCGCAGCAGTGTTTTTTGCTGCGACCCATGAAATGCCCAATGTCTGCGTACTTGGCCTCTCCGCCCGTGATCGCCAAAACGACCACACCGAAAATCGCAAGCATCCCCATGGTGGGAAAGTGGACGACAAAATTCCACGCGTACCAAGGATTCACGGCACTAAAAACGTCTGGATTCGAGAGTACCCAAGGTAGTGCTTTCAAGGCAATCCACGGGAACCATACCAGCAGCATGAACCATCCGAACAAACCACCTACTTTGCTCGTACCCCTCCATTGCGATTTGAACAGAACGAATAAACTTGCCAAGGTTGCGATGACCGCCCACCTCTCGCCAAGCGGTTCGTAGGCACCCAACATGCTCATGGCTGGGGTGATGATGCCGTCCGCCGCCAGTAGACCCGCCGCCGACGCAACGAGGAATCCAAGAAGCCCAAGGCCGAAAATCTTGCCTGTGTGGCCTCGCAGCAAACCCCACAACGCGAAATCCCCTCCCTCACCCCGGTTGTCTGCTCGCATGATAAGCAAATCGTATTTCACGGTAAGAAATACCAGTGCCCAAAAAATCAGACTAAGACTGCCCAAAGCATCCGTGCGAGTCACTAAGCCGGGGCCGCCATTGGCAATCAGCAAATTGAATTGGTCCGCCGCCAAATGTTCATGTCTGAGTCGGATCGTCTCGCGAGTCAGCTCCATGACGGTGTATAGCACCGATGTACCGATGTCGCCGTAAACGGTACCGGACGCTTCGCGGATCTTGGTGAACATGCTTGAAGTATGGGCATGCGATTCCGGAAAATCATCGTCGGCTATCTGAGGAGATTCATTTTCACTGTTGGGAGAAGAAGGTTTTGGCTGGGGATTGTTCCCCTGTGATCCAGGACTAGCGTCCGATTCGCTCACGATGCAATTTTTCCACAGGAAATGGGCGTGCAGATGGTTCCGCTAACGAATCATCATTTACCGCCCTGATATTAACGCAATAGCCTAACCCAAAAGAGGGGTGTCGTTTTCCAGTCGTTTTCATGCTTTCTCCTAGGTAATCGCTGCTTTCGGAAGAATTCGGAAAAAAACGCTTAGTCGAAGCCGTCTCGGACCTGACGTGTCCTTTGGCGGCCGATGATTGATTTTGTGTGCTCTACCTATCGTTCGGCATTCAAACGAAGCGAAGAGAACACGAAGACCAGAAAGAATGAATCCATCATGATTGCGACTGCTCAACCGCTTGCATCACCTAGCCCCATCCTCTCCAACAGAATCGTTGGCTTGGTGTCGCGGGTGATGCAGCAAACCGATGATCTTGTGATCGTACTTGAGTATTTAGGAAAAAACGGATCAATCACGAGGCGAGTGGTCAGTCCGATTCGGTTTATTGGAACGGATCGATTTTTGGCCCTTTGTCTTTCGCGGGAAGAACCGAGGCAATTCTATTTGAACAACTGCCGCAATGTTCGGGTTGACCTCGCCGCCAACTACACGATGCCGGTGGAGCTTCAGTCGATGTAACAATGTTACCGCTCGCCTAAAACGTCAGTCGTTCGTCCAAATGAGTGATTCCGTTAGGACAAATCTCGAAATGCTTGCGTTGCCGAGGGTCATCTATTAGTCTCTAAAGGGTGCATGTTTATTTTTCGTCCCTTCGACGATATTGCACCCAATCCGAAGTTCGCCGTCCCACTGCGGCACCCATGTCACTCCCCAGCGAGAATCGAATGCTCAATGGTTTTCGAATGCGATTTGGCTTGTTGCTTCTTTCGTTTTGCATTTGGTCGCAAGCATCCTTCGCTCAGCAAGGCAAATCGACAGATGAGATCGTGGCTATTGTTGGTGCCGAATTGCGAATGTGCGAAGCTCAAGGAACGATTCCCAACGGCGTAGTTATTATCCAAGGGGATACGATCCTCTCTGTCGGTGATTCTAAGTTGAGCATCCCAGCCGGCGCAAAGACGATCGACGCCACGGGTTGCGTGATCACTCCCGGCCTCATCGATTCCCGTAGCAAACTTTGGCTGGCTGCGGATTCCTCGAACGCGACAGCATCCGACGCCAGCCTCGATATCGTCGACGGCATCGACCCTTACTCTGAAAATTGGCATGAGGTGCTCTCCAGTGGAGTTACCGCCGTTTACATGCAACCTTCCTCAAAAGGGACGTTAGGTGGTTACGGGGCCGTTGTGTCTGTGATGCCAAAACCAACTGGCGGTGTGGCAGTGCTATCCGCAAAAGCAGGTTTGCAGGCCTCGTTGGGGGCTTCCGCCAATAACAATAGAACCCGCCAGCAAGAACTGGAACGAACCAAGAAAATACTCGATGCCGCTATCGAATACCGAAAGAAGTGGGATGAATACGATGCCTACGTCGCAAAGCAGGCGAAAGAGCCACCGACCAAGCCCGAGACCAAACCATCCGCAGAACCGTCTCCCGCGACGCCCCAAGCAACTCCAGGCACACCATCATCGGGTGGCCGAAGAGGGTTTCCAGGTGGACGACCACCCAGTCTTCCCGAGGGTGGTATTCCCAATAGACCAACAGCAACCGCACCTCCGACCGAGACCGCTTCCAAAGCCCCAGTTGAGCCTGACAAGAGCAAAGACAAGCCGGTAAAAAAACCGGATCGTGACCCTTCCAAAGAAGAGCTTCTCAAAGTCATTCAAGGGGAAATCCCGCTTCGATTGGAAGTCAACAGTCCAGACGATGTTTTCTTTGCAATGAAACTGTTCGACAGCGAAGCGCTAAAAAAGATTCAAGTTGTTTTTGAGGGGCTTAGTGATCTTCGGTCCGCAGGCAAAGTGATCCGCGACTTGAAAAATCCGATTGTATTGGGACCCTGGCTAGAGCTGGAACAAGACGACAAGGAATTGGACGATTCCGCAAAGAGATGGGGGACGGATTTCGCGGCTTACGAGGGGGTTATCGCTCTCGCAACCAACGGCAAGAGCAGCCAATCGAGTCGATTTTTGCGAGCGCATGCAGCCAAGGCTATTTCCTATGGATTCAGCCGAGATCGCGCCTTAAAGGCGATCACCATGGATGCTGCCCTTGCACTAGGCGTAAGTGATCGCATCGGGAGCTTGGCGAAAGGCAAACGAGCCGACATTGCCTGCTTCGGCGGTGAACCGACCAATCCTGCCAACGCTGTGATTTGGGTAATGAGCGGCGGTAAGTTGATTGAAAAAAATGCCGTGAAACAAACCTCCGCCGAGGTACCAAACGCAGCTATGCGCATCGCCGACAGTTCGGTCGTCCTGACTGCACCCTTGCCAAATTGCTTCGCCATCAAAACGTCTCGGTGTTGGCTCGAAGGACGATTGCAACCTGCTGTCCTTCGCATTTGCGATGGAAAGATCGTTGGCATCGCTAAGGGCGGCGACGACTCGATCGCTGGTATTTCCATTTTCGATTTAGCGGATGCAGTCGTTACCCCCGGGCTTTTTTCTGGCCACGCGAACCTAGGCTTAGATCGACTTATCGATCCTCAGTCTGAGTCAGAAGCTTCGTTAGTGGTTGCTGCCGATGGTTTCACCAGAGACTTCAACGGCGGACTCAAACTGGTTCGAAATGGTTTGCTTCGAGCCTTGTTAGCACCCGGAAGTTCCAACCCGATTTCTGGTAACGCCAGCCTCGTCCGATTGGGTGCGACCGAACCGACCATCGTGCGAGATGCGGCAGCAAAGTTCGTTCTGTCAAGCAACGCAAGAAATCCGAATCGATTTCCGTCCAGTCTAGCAGGCCAGATTCAGATGGTGTCCCAGTCACTAAAAGGTACACTTTTGCCGTCTCGTATGTACTTGCCCACCTCGATCGAGCAAAAACTGCAAGACCGTCGCTTGTCGATTCTAAAGGATGTGGCAAGCGGAAATCGAGTCGCTATCATCGAAGCTCAAACAGACGCTGAGATTCTAGCCGCATTGAAATTGATTGAATCGCAAAAGATCAACGCCTTTCTGTTAGGACCGAAACAACTCAAAAGCCATATCGATCGCATCCAAAAATCCAAGAGCACCATCGTGGTTCAACCGGTCACCGCGAATAGTTTTGATTGGTATTTACAAGACATCGTGCAAGCCACAAGGGCTGGTATCCCCATTTGCTTTGCGGGTGAAAGCGCCGAACAGTTGCGACTCACTGCGTCGTTGGCCGTCGGCATGGGAGCTGATCACAACCAAATGCTGAGTGCGTTATGCGAAATTCCAAAGGCACTCAAGGCGCCACCTAGCGGAACAGGCCTTGCGATCGGTGGGCCAGCCGATTTGGTGATATGGTCGGGTTCGCCCATTAACTTGGAAGCGAAGCCTCTCCATGTTTTGATTGATGGTCAAGTCGCTTCTACGAAGGACAATTGATTGATGCCCAAGATTGTTTCCAATTCGCTTTCAACAGCCATCGTCCTGACGGCCCTGATGATTCTGTCCCCGCGCATTGGAAGTGGACAAGAGAAAGTTCTAGGAAGCGATAGATTCTTGATACGTGCCAAGCATATTTATTCCGCCAATGGGACTTGGGGCGAAAAGGGAGAGGTCCTTGTCTACGGTGGCAAGATCCAGTTCGTCGGGGACGCGATTGACGTCTCATCGCCCGTAACGATCCTAGAGGTCGATTCCTTGATGCCGGGAATTGTCGACGCGTACTCAAGTGTTGGGCTGTCTGGTGGAACCAGCGAAGTCTCTCGCGAAATCACACCCGAGTTTGATACGTATTCCGCAATCGATTGGGGCTCCAGAGATTTTTTGGAGGCGATCGAAATGGGGGTCACTACGGCTCAAGTGATTCCAGCAACGGAAAGCGTTTTTTCTGGCTTAGCCTGCATCGTAAAGACGGCCGGTGAACCGACTCAGCGGACGATCACCTCAAACGGCAGCGCTGTCATCGCCGTCAGTAGCGATCCAACATCGCGCAATCGAGCCAGATCTCGTCCCGACGGGATTTACATGCGTCAGCCAACGAACCGAATGGGGGTCGTTTGGATCGTTCGCAGTTCACTGGCCCGGATACGAAGTGGTGGGACGGTCGATGGAGCAGACCCCATGTCGACCGCCCTGTTGAAAGAAATCCTCAACGGAAAAAAGAAAGCGATTGCGGTAAGCCGAACGGATTTCGATATTCGCAGCGCTTTAGATTTGGGTGACGAGTTTGGATTCAAACCAACTATTTATGGTGGAGATGAAGTCTACCGCATTCTCGATGAGTTCAAGAAACGCGACGGCCAGGTCGTTTATACGGCACTTGCCCGTGCTGCGGCAACTAGCCGAGGAAACGAGGGGACTGCCTTGCGATGGAACGTACCGGGAAGACTTATCGAGGCCGACGTGCCGTTCTGCTTGGCAGGCGATGCGTTGCTCGATCAAGCGAGATTTGCATTTCGATTCGGGCTGACGCCCAAGCAAGCCATAGCGGCAATCACGTCCCGGCCAGCCGAAATATTGGGACTTTCCGATCGCATTGGATCGATTGCAATGGAGAAGGACGCGGACCTAGTCGCTTTGAATGGCGACCCTCTTCAGCCGACGAGCAGCATCTCCTGGACTATGGTTGGGGGAAAGATTTATGGAAACGACATGAGCAAGCAATGACAAACCACTTAATGCAATACATCACAGGAATCGTCGTGTTATTGAGTCTATCGACCAGCAATGCCCTTTTGCATGCCGATGGACTCCTGGCCATACAAGGGGCCAAGATCATTCCTATTGTAGGTGACCCAATTGCCGTAGGAACGATTCTCATTCGTGATGGAAAGATCGAAGCGGTCGGCAAGGACATTGCGATTCCTGGTGAAGCCAAAGTGATCGATGGATCAGGCAAAGTAATCATGCCAGGTTTCGTGGATGCCCACAACGCGGCCGCCATGACTTCCGCGAACGAGCGCAACGAATTCGTCCCATTTCTTTCCGTTGTCGATTCGATTGATCCTGTATCACCCTACTTCGAAGAGTGCCGTCGCAACGGGATTACCTCCGCCGCTGTGGTTCCCGGAAATAGCACTCTCATCGGTGGTCAAGCGGCTGTGATCAAGACTGCCGGTCAATACGTCAATGACATGCTCTTGAAACGTGAAGCTGGCTTAAAAATCTCTTTGCGACCCGCCAGCGGCAATCGAATGAGCCAACTTTCGCGTTTGCGCAAAGAGTTCGACAAAGCCAAAAGAGCCTTGGAAAAAGAAGCCAAAGGCGAGAAGCCGGACCCCTCCGCGGAAATCAAAAAGGAAGGGGACGATGCTTCCAAACCTGCCGATAAGCCCGAGGGAGGTAACGAAGAAACAAAGGAAGAGGGAAGTGCCGACCGACAACCAGACAGCGGTAGCGATGCGGCGAGCCAAGCTGCCGGATTGGAGGCTTTGAAAAAAGCCATTCAAGGAGAGCAATCCGTCTACATCTACTGTGAAAACGGAATGGATGTAACGGCTGCGATTCAGTTGGTCGCAGACTACAACCTCAAGCCCATCTTTGTGCTTGGACCAAGTTGCTACAAGGCTGCCGAACTGCTCGCCAAACGCAATGAAACTGTCATACTTGATCCTAGTCTTGTTTACTGGGAGACCAATCCTCGAACCCGCGAGGACAAGAAAATCATCGTCCCTCAAATCTTTCGAGCCGCTAAAGTCCCGTTCGTATTTCAAACGGAGGGGTTTGGGGCGAGAACGTCGTTAGGAAGCAGTTTCTTCTGGTACCAAGCCGCGACTGCGGTCAAGTATGGAATGTCAGAAAAAGAAGCTCTGGAAGCGATTACCTTACTACCTGCCAAACGAATCGGCATCGGGAATTTGGTCGGTTCGATCGAAGTCGGCAAAGATGCCGACTTGTTGGTGCTAACCGGTGAGCCCCTGGACATCTCGACCTGGGTCGATCAAACCATTATCGATGGCAAGGTAGTGTACGAGCGATCCAAGGACGAAAAGATCAAGCGACTCTTAGCCCCTGTAGCGGAATAGGCTGACAATGCAAATACCTAGATGGAAGCTCCGCTTCGCTACCCTGCTATGGATTGGATTTTCGGTCGCAGCAATTGAAAATCGTGCCGCCGTCGCGCAACAAGTAGACGCTTATTTCGCCAGCCAGATTTGGCCTGGTAGCGGACCCGTCATCAACGATGCCGTCATGATTGTGACGGAAGGCAAAGTTTCGCAAATCGGAACACGCAATGCCACCGAGATCCCATCGGGTGCCAAACGACACGACTATTCAGGCGATACGCTTATTCCTGGGCTGGTGGTCGCTCAAACATCGCTGGTGGATTCGAGCGCTCCTAGCACGCTCGCGTTGACTCCCGACATTCGAGCGGTCGATGGCTTTGATCCTTTTCGCGATTTCGATAAATACATCGAGGCAGGTGTTACCACCGTTCAGTTGTCACCAAGTTCATCACTCTTGATGCCCGGTCAAGGTGCGGTTGTCAAACTCGGCGGTAAAGATCCCGAGAAACGCGTCCTTTCCGATTCGGAGAGTCTGCGTATCGTACTGACGCGTGAAGCCATGTCGCCACCCACCGTTTACGAACCGCCCGTAGGTGCCGTTTCCGTAGATCGTCCCCTCGAACCAACGCGACCGCAACTCGCAACGAGCTTTGCGGAAGCCCTCGTCGGACTCGATGTTCTCTTTACGGAAGCCAAAAAGAATGATGCGAATCGACCCAATGGCGATTCTATTTTAATTGCCTTGTCGAAGTTGATTGCTGAGAAACGAACATTGCGGTTTTCCGTGGAGTACAGCTACGAAGTGAAAGCTGCCTTGTCGCTCGCTCGCAGATTCGAACTGCCGTGGCTGCTCGTCGATCCAAACGATACAACCGAGTTGCGGAGTGTTGATTGGAAGAGCGATTCCGCAGTCGGTGTCGTATTGAGCCCAGAGATGCGAGCGGGCCGAATTGTGAATCCAACCGTGCCCGTCCCCGATCGGAAGCCAATCATCGACGTTTGGTTGCGAGCCAAAGCGCTCGTCGATTCCGGGATTGGAAATAAGCTTGCGATACGAGCGCCGACCGACGCTGATTTGCCAGACTTGCTGTTTCTGGCATCCCTTTTCAAACGAGGCGGGCTGACTACCGAACAGGTTTTGGGCATGATCACCAGCAACCCTGCAAGCATGATGGGGGTCGGCAATCGAGTCGGTTCACTAAGACCATCAGCCGACGCAGATTTCGTTGTATTGTCCGGCAATCCACTGGAATCCGGGACGCGTGTTTTGGCAACGTATATCGATGGCCGCTCCGTTTTCCAAGCGAACGTCGACAACGCATCCACAGTGATCGAAGCGAGTTCGGTCTACACCCCGCAAGGGATTGTGCCGGGAGGAGTGACGGTTAGAAAAGGCAAGATCAGTGGTGTCGGACCTAGCGTGTCCTCCTCTCGCAATGCGGCCATCAAGCGATTTCCAAACGGAGTCATCGTTCCGGGATGGATGGATTGCGGTACCACTGTTGGGCTTGGTGGTAACTTGGCCGAGTCTCTCTCCCTGAATGCGAAGCTAGGGGATTTGCTGGCCAGAGACAATGACCAAGTTCGATTGGCCCGACAAGGTGGTATCACGACCGGCCTGATTAGCTCTTCGCGACTCCCAAGCCCGGTGCTCGCGTTCAAATTGACCGACGCTCCACGAATCCTCAAAGATCCTGTCGCCTTGCGATTCAGCGTGGGCGGAAATCTGACGACTGCGGAAGATACCACGCGTCGCATGTTGCGATCGGGTAAGTCCTATGCGGATGCGTGGAGCAAGTACGAAGCTGATTTCGCTGCTTATGAAATCCGATTGAAAGAATACGAAGTGGCGAAAAAGCAGTTCGATGCGATGAAGGCTGCCGAAGAAAAACAAGCAGAAGCCAAGAAGCAGGCAGATGCCAGAGCAGCAGCAGTTCCGCCGGACGGCGCAAACCCAGCCAAGAAACCGGAGGAAGCGGGCAGGCAACCCGACGTCAAACCAGCAGACGTCAAACCAGCAGACGCACAGCAACCAGACAGTAAGCAGCCTGTACCGAATAAGCCTACTCCAGTTGAGCCCAAGAAACCGGAAGAGCCCAAGAAACCGCAAGTGGTGGATGCAATGGAAGCGTATCGACCTCTCTTCGCCAAGAAGATCGTGGCTATGGTTGAGGCCACTGAGTCAAAGTCTATCGAGCTGATAGTGAAATTGTTCCGTACCGAGTTTGACCTATTGACAGCCATCGTGTCAGGGCGAGCTGCCGCAGCCCAATCCGAATTGCTTGCTAGGAATGGCATTATGGTTGTAACCGGTCCACTGTTGGTCGGTGAAGAAGAGGGGCAAATAGTGAACTATCCAGCCGAAATTGCCGCTGCCGGAGTTCCCATCGCCTTTCAATCGCAAACAACGACTGGCACCAGCAAATTACCCGAGGTTGTTGCTTATGCAGTTTATAGAGGACTCGGGTTGGATGATGCGTTACGCGGAATGTCACAGGGACCTGCATCGTTTTTGAAGCTCACCAGCGTGGGGGCCATCGAACTTGGGAAAGACGCAGACTTAGTCGTTCTGAGTGGCCCCCCATTTGAACTTTCGAGCGAAGTTCTGGCTGTCATGATCGATGGCAATTGGGTCTATGAAAAGGAGACCAAATAATGCAACGAAAACTCTTCCGAGGCTCTTGCCTAGAATCGTTTAACCCCGAGCAGGAGGCGACGGTCCGCGGCTCCGGCCGATTTGTCATAAGTCTAATTGCTTGCCTAGTACTGATACTTACCGAAGTTACCAACATCCGATTTGCGCGCGCCGAGGACGAAAAACCCAAACTGGCAATCCACGTCGGCAAAGTGATTACCTGTGTTGGCGAACCGATCATCGGCGGCACCATCTTGGTCTCCGATGGGAAGATCGAAGCCATCGGCAAAACCAAAGACATCACTGTCCCTGAGGGCTATCAACACATCCATCACCCAGATGCATTCGCCATGCCCGGTTTGGTCGATTGCCATTCCCACGTAGGGGGCTCTGGCGACCTGAACGAAATGGTTTACCAAACAAATCCGGAGCTACGTAATTGGGATCAGATTATCCCGCATAACGATCAGCTCAAAACTGCCATTGCCGGCGGCGTTACGACCATTTGCTTCATCCCCGGTAGCGGTACCAACATGGGCGGCTGGGGAACGCTGATGAAAACGGGCCCCGGCAAACTATCCGACATCATCATCAAGGCACCTGGGGTCCTCAAGATCGCCCAAGCCGGTAACCCTGAGCGACAAGATGGCGAAGTTGGTTCGGGTCGAATGGGGATGAACCATGTCATTCGTGAACAATTGATCCAGGGGCAACTGTACGTCCGACAATGGGACGATTTCAAAGCGGGCCGCACCAAAGCCGAGCCTCCATTGAATCTGAGACTGGAGTATTTCAAGCCACTCTTCCATCGCGAAATTCCGGTTGTCGTTCATACCCAGATTTATCAAGTGGTCCAGTCGACACTGAGGATCCTTCACGACGAGATGAACTTGCGAATCGTACTCGATCATAGCGAGTTTGATGCATACAAATTGACGGACGAAATCCTGAAGCGAAATATTCCAGTCATCGTTGGTCCTCGAGGTTTTCACTACGACCGAGACCGTGGCCAAATTCGAGGTCTTGTTGCTGAATACGCGAATCGCAATACAAAATGGTTGGGCGTGAACACCGATTCGCCCGTTGTCCCGCAAGAAGAACTCTTTTTCCAAGCGGCCATGGCTGTCCGCTATGGCTGGAACGAAGAGGCAGCGGTTCGAGGCGTCACGATTGAGCCGGCCAAAGCGTTGATGGTCGATAACCGAGTCGGATCGCTGGAAAAAGGCAAAGACGCTGACATCGTTATTACTACGGGCTCCATTATCGACCCAAGAAATCATGTGAAGCAAGTCTTCATCGATGGCAGAAGTGTTTACGATACGCAAGTCGACCGTCGCCGCTTTTGATCGGCGAGATCGCTCCAAAATTGCAACGGAAAATGATGGATATGTCAGGAAAGCTAGTTATCTAATGTGTACCTCGAGTCAAGCAATCAAGTGCATCGCGATTCTTTTCGCATTCGCAGGGGTCACCGAAACCAAATGCTTCGCTCAACGCACCCTCGCCATCCGAGGCGCTAAGCTCGAGACGCTTGGCGAAGCGGGACCGATCGAGGAGGGGGTCATTCTGATTCGCGATGGAAAGATCGAAGCGATTGGCAAAGATGTCAAAATCCCACTTGCCACCCAGGTCATCGAGGCCAAGGGCAAAACGATTATGCCGGGCATTGTAGACCCGTATTATGTCATCTCAGTGGGCCGCGATTCGCAAGTGGGCGAGAGTCGAACCATTGTGGTCCGCGGACAAACGATCACGCTGCCCGGCGGGCCTCCATCGAGCTCAACCTCGTTCACTAAGATCGCCGATAGCATCGATTTGGAAAGCATTGACTGGAAAGCTGCTCGTCGATGCGGCATAACCACCATGCAACTCGTTGTCAGCGGCTATGGACAATCGGCGATTGCTCAATCAACGGCTAAAGCGGCTCAAATCGTCAACGCAGATGGTAAGCTGTTAATTACCGTAACCAACTCCACGCAGAGCCTAGATGTTTTGCGAAACGGCTTGAAAGGACTCGGGAGTATCCCTGGCGGTGGCTCTAGTGGTCCTGGTAGCGCTAATGGCCCTGGCAGCGGTCTCGGTCGACCTGGCGGCCCGCGACCACCCAGCCCTCAACCTCCCAGTCCACAGCCACCCAGTCCACAGCCACCCAATCCACAGCCACCTGTGCAACCGACAGAGAATCCGCCAACAAACGCGGGAGCGGGGCCAGCCACCGCTGTGAGCCCAACCCAAAAACTTTGGACGGAAGTCAAAGAAGGAAAATCGAGCTTGTTCGTGAATCTGAACAATGCAGCCTCCATTCTGCATTCCCTCTCAGCCACGAAAGAGTCCAAGCAAGCCAAAATCGTATTCATCGCAGCCGGTTCCGATTTGTTTGAAGTCATCAGCGACTTGGATCCCAAAACACACACGGCCATCCTCTCACCCCGCCTAGATTTCGTACCAAACACTCGCGATCGCATCAATATTCCAAAGGTATTGACCGAAAAAGAATTGCCCTTTGCCTTTTCCTTGTCGCTGGGGCAAAGCGAGTTCCGTGCCCAGCAGGACACTCCGTTGTTCGCAGTTAGCACACTTGTTCGAAGCGGCTTGAATCGACAGAAGGCCCTCGAAGCCATTACAATGGTACCAGCCAAGTTGATCGGCCTAGAAAACGAAGTTGGATCCCTGGAGGTCGGCAAAAAAGCCAATTTCCTCATTCTCGACGGCGATCCATTTGGTGCCACTACTTGCATTCAGCGTGTCTTTATCGAAGGGAAGCAAATCCATGAAAATTGAACGAACGATCGCATTCTGTTTCATGATCGCATGCGCAAGCTTCTTGTCGTTGCGAGCACAGGATTCGCCCCAACCACAGGCACCTGAACAAAAAGCCGCACCGAAGCAAGATGCACCGAAGCAAGAAACACCGAAGCAAGACGACAAGGCCAAGCCACCTGAGACCGATAAACCACCCGAGACCAATAAACCACCCGAGCCAATAAAGAAAACGGCAGCCAAAGAAGTTTTGGCCATTGTTGGCGGAGACATTGTCACTGTGACCCGCGAGCGAATTCGAGGTGGCACCATTCTGGTCGAGGACGGCAAGATCAAAGCGGTTGGTCAGGACATCAAAATCCCCGAGGGCGCGACCAAGATCGATGCGGTTGGAAGAACCGTGACACCAGGCTTTATCGCGATCGACATGGCCAGAGTTGGTTTGTCCGCTTCGGGAACGGATCGCAATGCTAAGTTTGTCGACACGTTGGACCCTTTTGATAGAAACATCAGCTTGAGTCTAGGGGTGGGTATCACGACCGGATGTCTCGAGATACGGGGCGGGGGTGGAGGTTTCACTCGTCGAACGGCTTGGGATGGTTTTCCAGTCACCGAGCGCTTTCCTGGTTTTGATCCTGACAGCGACGAGATCGATGCCGCGGTTGAGCCCACCAAACGCGATTATGGTCCCTACGTTTCGGTTTGTCAGTGTTGCGGCCTACCAATTTTGCCTACCGAGCCCATTGAGAACACACCCGAAGCGCCTGCAACACAGCAAAAGAGCGTCGTGATCAAGATGTCTTTTGGCAAACTGGACGGCATGCTGGTGAGTGAATCTGCTTTTTTGGACATGACCCCTGGTTCGATGGCAGGCGCCCTCAATCAGTATTCATGGCGAGAACAGATTGCCAAAGCCAAGAAGTATTTTGTGGATCAAGCCGCACATGAGAAGGCGGTTGCGTCTGGAAAAAAAGAACAGCCCCCTCGCAAACCCGTCAGCGATGAGATACTCCGCTTGGTGAAGCGTGAACTTGCCCTTCGAGTCGCTGCGAACACGGTATCGGATATCCGCGATCAAATCCTGTTGTCCAAAGAATTGGGCTACAAACTGGTCATCACCGGAGCGGCCGAGGCGTGGGTGATTCCGGACGAATTGGCGGAAGTGGGGACCGAGGTCACGTACACACCTCGTCGCCGCCGTTCACCACGCTTTGGCGAGGAGAAAACGTCTGGCACATGGATTGAAATGTCGGGTGTATTGGAGCGAACCGGAATCCCATTTGCGGTAACAACCTTGAGCAATGCGATGAGCTTGGATGGAATTGCCGGCAGGGAGTTGTCAAGTCTGCCGTTGGAAGCGGCTTTTGCGGTACGTGGGGGTGCGAGTGAGAAAGCGGCACTCGCTTCGCTTACGATAGTCCCAGCGAGAATGCTAGGTCTCGAAAAACGGATTGGGAGTATTGAAGTAGGAAAGGATGCAGACATCTTATTGCTCGACGGCAATCCTCTGGACTATCGTACGTATGTTGAGACCGCGCTGGTCAACGGCCGCGTGGTCTACCAACGCAACGAAGTCCGCGTCCTCCCCGTCTACGCCAAACGCCCGTAGGTCAGTCGCGCCGTAGGTCAGTCGCTCCGCCGACTGACGGTCAGCGTCCTCCCCGACCCAACGATCGCAACTACTAAATAACCTATCTAACCAATAACCTATCTACCAATAAGCCCACCACGTTAATGAATAGCGTCACTCGCCGTTATGACGAAACCACTCGCTTCCCAACGAGAACCATAGCACAGCGGGCCAGCGAGTTCCTTAGGCATATGCGAACACGAAGGACCGTTCGTCAATTTTCTCGTGAACCCATCGACTCGGAAATTATCGACGATTGTCTGAGAACAGCGTTGCTTGCCCCCATGGAGCGAATCGACAACCATGGACATTTGTCGTTATAGAAAATCCTGAGGTTCGGAAGCAAATTCGCGAAGCTGCGGAGAAGGAGGAACGCGAGTTCTATTCGAACCGAGCCCCGGATGAATGGCTCGATGCGTTAGCACCGCTTGGTACGGACGCGTCCAAACCGTTTCTTGAAACGGCGCCTGTCTTGATTTGCATCTTTGCAGAAGCGTGGAAACAATTGGACGATGGAACGCAACAAAAGAACTATTACGTATCCGAATCGGTAGGTATCGCTACAGGCTTTTTGATTGCCGCGTTGCATCATGCAGGGCTAGCAACGTTAACACACACCCCCAGTCCGATGAAGTCATCCGAATTTAAGTCGTCGCGAAGCATGCCCCTGGCTTCACGCCAGGGGGTGCTGACCATCCGTTCTAGCAGCGATTCGATCAACCGCTACAATAAATTCATCCACGGATGCGCAGGGCTTTACAGGTGGCATCGTAAGATGCGTCGAGGTTTAGCGGGATCGGCAGGATGTCAGTAAGCCAGATCGGCAGGGTCGGCAATCGATGTCCAATTTGCAGTGGGAATGCCCAACTTTCGAATCGCGGACGTTCGTTTACCTTGCAAGTGCGGCAGGTCACCCCGTATATCGACGGTGGATCAGGTGCAAAAACAGGGTCGGTGCGTTCAATTCGCTGCAGCAGGTCACAGTACAAATTGTAATGACGAATCGTGACCAAATCTACAATCGAAACAGAGATGTTGTTTTGCAGCATCGCAGCACATTTGGTCACGAACGCTTCGCGGTTTTTCGGTCGATCCTTGTTTGCCGGGCTAACCAGTTCAATCGCAGCCACCAGTTGCCGCCCCCTAGACTCATCAAAGATCAGAACTTCGTAGGCGTATTGGTCACCGAAATCAACATCGGTCGCCAAGGTGGCTTTGGGCGGTGCATAAGTCGCTGTCGCAACGCCTGCCGAATTTTCCGAGTCGCCACCTTCGGAAGCATGCAAGGCATCCGGCTCGAAAGCACAAACATCAATTTCGAAATACGGCCCCATGTGAACACGCGGTTCCGCCGTGTACTCATCCGGTAGAACCTTATTTAGTTCCTGGACAATTGAAGCGGGCCACATTCCATGGAAACCTTCCCAGGATGTTGTCTTGAGCAGTGGGGGTCGGAAATGATCTAAGAGCGGCATGGTCGTCTGGTCTCTTTCTCTTCCAGTCTAACAGAATCCAAGTTTCGCGTCGATTGACACCCGCCGCAAGTCAATCGAGCCTGGATTCGCTTCCAGAAATCGCTTCAACTCCTTCTCAGCACCGCTTGCCACATCGAGATCATTGCAAATGGACCAACCGTCGGATGGGCAAGAAAAGTGGAATTTATGGAGTTTGTTCCTGCAATACAATATTATCGGTCGTCGTGGAGTTATTGAATTCGACCGTCACCGGTTCGATTGACGGCGGTGTCTCGCCATCTAGCATCATCTGCCTTGAGTAATCCGCCACAGATCGTTCAACCGATAGTTTGTACGCTCCGCTGAGCGAGGGAAGCTGGAAGTATCCCGACTCGTCGGTCCTGACCGCAGTCCCGATGACTGCCATATACGCGTACATGATGCGATGTTCGATTTTACCGATTCCCACTACGGTCTTTGCAATACCCTTACCCATTTTATCGACGACGCGACTTTTTAACGCAACGCCCTTCTTAAGTACAATGTCTCCCTGATCGGCCTCTGCCGTCACATCCACAAATCGTGGAGCAAAGCCGGTGGGATAAATGGCTCCAACGGCAATTCCGTCGGTAGGGATGGACAATGAAAAACGGCCATCTGGATCGACGGGAAATAGACCGGAATCCCACGACAAAGTTAAATTCGCATTGCCGCATTGAAATCGAACAATCGCTTCGATAACACCCGCACCGTCTTCACCAACCAATCGCCCTGTGATGCGTCGTCCAGCGGGCATTCGCACCGATGGCAAGACGCCCTCTAGAATCTTCTTTTCGTAATCTCGACCAGACGCATCAGCAAAGCCTTCAGCGACAACCTTGATGCGTACTTCGTTGCTGGCTTGGACTGTCCCAGTCGGAGCAATGGAATAGTGGCCGTTGCGGTCTGTCTTGGCTGTCCACACCCGTGAACCTTTCAGCTCCTCGTGCATGTCCATTGAGAAAGTACGTAAAAGCACTGTCACAAGCGCATCTGCGACCGGTTGGTCTGCCGAATCGGTTACGATGCCGGTTACCTTCGATTGCAGCAGTTGCGATTCGTTGCCCGACGCGACTATTTCTGTTGGCTTCGTACGCGTGTCGTCGTCATGCGACACGACCACTACGCTAGGCAGAGATTTTCGCAATCGGTCGATACCGGCCCGAGTCACACCTGTGTTGGTCACGTTCAGTCTTTCCAAAGACTTCATCGTTTCCAAATGCCGCAGGCCATCATCCGTGATCGAAGTGTTAGCGACGTTCAGTTCTTTGAGTTTCGTGAGTTCCGTCAGGTGGGCGAGTCCAGCGTCGGATATCTTTGTCCCACGGGCCGAAATCATAATTAAGTCACTGCGTTCTGTAGCCCGGGCGAGCGTGCTGTCGTCGACGACCGAGAGATAGTCAACGAACACGGCGGGTCTCATTCCCATGCCGCCGATTTCGTTTCCGTAACCCGTTCCGCCGCTCTTGATTTGGAAATCAACGTCGCCGCGTTCCCACCACTCCCAATGCTCTCGAGTCGCCTTCGCGAATTCTTCCGGAGAAACGTCGTCCGGTTGTCCAAATTGGCTCGTAGGCGTCGAGCCGACAACTTTTACGCCCATGTTAAGCTTCCTCGAGAAAATCGAGGCCTTGAGCTTGGTCAAATCGGAATGCACGCTTGCGACGATATCTTCTAGTTGCGGCAACTGTTCCGGTTTTGGGATATTGAGCGGAAGCGTCCAGTTGATTGGACGGATGACTCCGCGTTCGTCAGCGTGATTCGCCTTCGCGTATCCGCCCTGCGGCGTGATGCCGAGCTCTAACTTAACTCTACCATCCTTGTCTTCAAACCAATTCCGCTGCCATCCACGCGGCACCATGATCCACCATTGAACGTCAACGCCCAGGTGATTCGCTTCAGCCAGCATCAAACGAAAATGCCCTGATTCCTGAGGCGAAGGAACCCAATTTTTTGCCGGTCCGTGGCTGAACAGATCTGGGGCCAGCGGATATTTCTCGAGCGTCTCGTCCGTGCCGCGAACGGAGGACATGATCAGCACACCACCACCATCAAATCGCTTCGCCTGATGGATTGTGTAGATTAAACCGTTGCGATGTTCTGTGTGGACAGCGTTCTCGACAGCAGTCATTTTTTCAAACGCTTCGTCGATATCGACGGCATCACTAGAGGGCGTTAACAGTAGGCAGACGCTAACGACTGCAGCGGCGGTGACTAGACCACACACAGTCAAAATTCCGCGACTCACGCGAGTAGACAGCTTGCGGCTACCGTCCATGATTCGAGCAACTCGGTGCATCAACATGCTCTGCCCCGAAGCGATTCCCACCGCCGAACCGAGCGGAAAATCACAGCGCTCGGCCAGGTCCACTAGACGGCCAGCATAATGGTCGCGACGCGCACCAAAGCTCATTGCGTAGTCGTCGCAAACATCCTCGGCATTGTTTTCGAGCCATTTGACCAAACGCCAGAGGAGCGGCTGAAAAAAGAAGATTGCGAGAACAAGGTGGCTAAGCATGCGCATCAAAACATCGCGACGTTTTAGGTGTGCCAATTCGTGAATGAAAATGTCTCGCAATCCGTGCGCTTGATCCTGATCAAGGTCGTCCGCACCATCGCTTGAAAGATGCACGATAGGATGCCGCACGCCTGTCAAAAACGGACTAGTGAAGTAAGGACTACACACGACGCGCGGCGGCGAAACCTGAATTTTGCCAGCGAGCTGATCGCAAAACGATTGGACGGATGGCTCCACTGGAACTGCTTTCGAGAGTGTCCTCCAAAGCTGCCTGTGCGTTCTCCAAAACCGAATCAAGAGCAGTATCGAGATACTGAGCCATGCAAAGCAAAGTGCGGACTTGGCGGTGAACGCGTGATTCGGAAACGGAACACTCCCTGAGGCTGCTCCGCGGGCCTGCACAACTTTTGGAGGTACTGTCTGCGTTCCTGGTTCCATTGTGGGTTGCGAAGTGAGCGGAGCGGAGCTCACCCCGAAAGTGAGAGTTGATTCGGGTTTGTCCAATTGCATCGTCTGCTCCCGCACCGGTTGAAACGAAGCTATGGGTCGCTCACTCCACTGTTTCGGCCACCATCCTGCGATTTCGCTACGCGTCATCGCAAAAGTGGCCAAGGGCGCAACCAATGTCGCGAGTAGGACGCTGCGATAAATCACGGAAAGCAGCGCCGCATCGCGCAAGCGAAGCAACTTCACCGTCACATAAACTCCGGCGATCAACAGAGTCGACTGAACCAGCATCAGAGCGGCAAACTGCCAAGCGGATTCGATAGTGGTAGCAAGACTCATGGCTTAACCCTTCTTTCTGGATTGGCGGTTGATTAGCTTGCGAAGTTCCGCGAGTTCGTTGTCGGAAACGCTTTCGCTTTCCAAAAGGTGAGTCATGAGTCGTTCGACGCTGCCACCGAACACGCGCTGCAAGAGTTCCTGAGTCGCGCTCTGCTTGAAATCACTCTCGGCCACCAATGGAAAGAATGTAAAGGTGCGGCCTTCGGTGTCGTGATCAGCAGCCCCCTTTTCTTCCAGCCCTCGCAGCAACGTCTGCACCGTGCTGTGGGCAATCGGCTCAGCCTGGTTGATCTGGTCCGTAATTTCACGTGCTGTCGCGCGACCGCGGTCCCACAAGACTTGCATGATCAGTAATTGAACCCGTCCCAACTGCGTCGTCGTCATCACTGCCTCCAAAAAATCTCGCTGTCGTTTAGTCGAGTAAATCTAACGAGGTAAATGTCCGCAGTCAAGTCGATTTCAAAAAATCTCCAAGCAAGCTTGGCCTGCCTAAGATATGTCGCCGCGCTGCGTACCAACGGCAAAGAATGCAGAGGCGTAGGCTTCTAGCCTGCGAAATGACAGGCAAGGATGCCTATCCTACGTTCACAGTGCAATCGCTTCAACTTCAGCAACGATTCGCTAGTTGTTATCGGCCAGGAACCCGGCGTCGATTGCAGTTCGAATTGAGAAGTTCGAAGTTTGAAGTGCTGCCGAATTTGATCGGTCTTTTCGCTTGCCACATCAAGATCATTGCAAATAGACCAACCGTCGGATTGGCAGTCCGTTTGGGGTTTTGCTATACTCAAGTCAGGAGAAAACGAACATGAACCTACGCATTCACATACCAGAGCATCTCAATTCGATTCTCACAGCACGCGCTGCTGAGTGCGGCAAAGATATCGAGTCCTTTGTTGTCGATTCCAATTGTGAACAGCTCGAGGTTCCAGACTCTGGCGTATCGCAACCGGGCTGGGATTGCTAAACTGTCGGTTTTCCTGGACTCGTAGGGCACGCCAGTGAAAAAAACCCAAAATGACCAAATTCATTTATTCGGTTTCCTTCGATGCCATCTAACGTTCCTTACAAAAAACAAGCCGATGCAGTAACATCCTTGGTAAGGGAGCAAGACATCGAAACGGAGTTTCTAACTAGGCTCGACGGTCTCAAATATATTCTTCGCCCAGATATTCGAGATCGAGCTACGCTGGAGCACCCGGATTTCAAGCCGCTGAACATCGCGTGCGTGTTCTCTCCGCCTGCCCAACTCGCAGAGAATCCAGAAGCCAAAAAGGACATCGAGCAACTTTCCGAAGACCTGCCGCAGGAGCAGGAGGACAACAAGGTCGATCCTGAAAAGAAAAAGAAAGCCCTAGAGTCCATTGTCAATGACTACAACGCCCGCTACGGAACGAATCACCGCATCTCCGAGTTCGATCTGTATTACCAGGACGTTCAGAAGCGGATCAAAGACCAGCAATGGGCGGATGAGGATTTGCACAAGGCCAGTCCGAATGTGCCGCATCACAAGATCGACATCACCATCGTCGTCGACATGCTGCTGACCGGGTTCGACTCCAAATATCTCAATACGCTGTATGTCGACAAGAACCTCAAGCACCACGGTTTGATTCAGGCATTTTCACGCACCAATCGCGTTCTCAACGGCACCAAGCCTTACGGCAACATCCTCGACTTCCGCCAGCAGCAGGAGGCCGTGGACGCCGCCATCACTTTATTCTCGGGGGAAAAGACAGGCGATCAGGCGCGAGAAATCTGGCTGGTGGAAAAGGCTCCGATTGTGATTAAAAAGCTGGAAGCCGCCGTTCAGAAGCTCGACAGTTTCATGAAGTCGCAGAAGTTGGAATGTAAGCCGTCGGCAGTGGCAAACCTCAAAGGGGATGCCGCCAAAGCCGCCTTCATCAATCACTTCAAGGAAGTCCAGCGTCTCAAAACGCAGCTCGACCAATACACCGATCTTACCGAGGAAAACCGGCAGACGATCGAACAGGTTCTACCTACGGACAGTCACCGTGGTTTTCGGGGCGAGTATCTGGAAACCGCTAAACGTCTCCGGGAGCAGCGGGATCAGCAAGGTGATAAGACGGACGGCACCGACGCCGTGGACCAACTGGAATTCGAGTTCGTCCTCTTTGCTTCTGCCGTGATTGATTACGACTACATCATGGGACTGATTACAAAATTCTCGGCTAAGGGGCCGGGTAAGTCGAAGATGAGCCGCGAGGAACTGATCGGGCTAATCAGTGCCGATGCCAAGTTCATGAACGAGCGGGATGAGATCGCCGAATACATCGGCACGCTGAAAGCGGGCGAGGGTCTCAGCGAGACCGCCATCCGCGACGGCTACACTCGTTTCAAGGCGGAGAAGAACGCCAAGGAACTCGCCGCCGTCGCTGCGAAGCACAGCCTTGCGACCGCCGCCCTGCAAACTTTTGTGGACGGCATTCTCGATCGCATGATCTTCGATGGCGAGCAACTCAGCGACCTCATGGCCCCGCTCGACCTTGGCTGGAAAGCCCGCACCCAAGCCGAACTCGCCCTCATGAAAGACCTGCATCCCCTGCTCATCAAACGCGCTAGTGGCCGCGACATTTCGGGACTGAGCGCGTATGAGCAGTAACTGACGGGTATATTGTTACGAATTCGTCACGACAAAACCTCTCGATTTCGATAGGTTTAACCCCGTCGAATTCGACGGGGTTAGAATTCAGCCCTTCAACGAGCCATTAGCGATGAACAAGTCCAAAACAACGAGCATCTCCGTCAAGGGAACGGTTGTAACCGTGCTTTCCCAAGAACAACAAGATTTCATTTCGCTCACTGACATAGCTCGATTCAAAGATGCCGAACGAACCGACTACCTCATCTCCAATTGGCTCCGCAATCGCGAGACCGTCGAATTCCTCGGCATCTGGGAGCAGATCCACAATGCTGATTTTAATCCCATCGAATTCGATGGGATTAAAAAACAGGCGGGCTTGAATAGCTTTGTTCTCACCGCCAAGCGTTGGATCGATTCGACTGGTGCCACTGGCCTGATTTCAAAACCTGGCCGCTACGGCGGCACCTACGCTCACAAAGACATCGCCTTCGAATTTGCTTCATGGATTTCTGTCGAATTCAAACTCTACATGATCAAGGAATTCCAGCGTCTTAAGGACGAGGAAAACGACCGCCTCAAGCTTGAATGGAACTTGCAACGCACCCTGTCCAAGATCAACTACCGAATCCACACGGACGCGATCAAGGAAACGCTGATTCCGCCCACCATCACCATAGTCCAGGCAAGTTTTATCTATGCCAACGAGGCCGATTTGCTCAATGTCGCCCTCTTCGGCCAGACCGCCAAACAATGGCGCGATGCTCATCCCGAGGCCGAAGGCAACGTTCGCGACCACGCTCCGCTGGAGCAGTTGGTTGTCCTAACCAACTTGGAAAGTCTCAACTCGGTTCTCATTCGCCAAGGCTTGTCCCAGAAAGAACGGCTGCAAAAACTGAATGAAATCGGCATTACGCAGATGCGCACCCTGCTGTCCGATACCAACATGAAACGGCTGAAAGAATGAGCGACCTACTGCTATCCTTTAAGCTTTTTTCTCAGGCGTTCCCAGACGGCCCAATTGTGCAACAACCTGTTTCACAATTGCCTTGCGTGCGAGTTATCGCGAAGGAACACGAAGGAATCAAATCGTATGAGCATTAAGAAATCAAGTGAACCTAACTCGGAAAAACCTGACGAAACCCGCTTGTCTCGCGGTCGCACTCGGCCAGAGGCAATCTTTCCGGTCGCTCCCACAGTTGCGTCTTTGCCTGAGAGTTATGCGGCTACGCTGCAGGAAATCAAAACACATCTGCGCAGCGCACGGGTTCGTGCGGTCCTGGCGGCCAATCCCATCGTGATTGAAGCCTACTGGCAGACGGGGAAGATCATTCTCGCTCGCCAGCAAGAAGCAGGTTGGGGAGCCAAAGTCATCGACCGCTTGGCCGTCGACCTCAAGGAAGCGTTTCCGGACATGGGCGGGCTGTCAGTGCGTAACTTGTTGGCAATGAAGGTTTTCGCCAGAGAATTTCCTGATGGTCCAATTACGCAACAACCTGTTGCGCAATTGCCCTGGGGCCACATTCTCCAGATTATGCAACGTTCTAAAGACCCCGCCGCTCGCGAATTTTATATTCGAGAGACGATGACTCACGGCTGGAGCCGCAGCATTCTGGAAATCCAAATCCAGCAGCAACTGCACCTGCGACTGGGCAAAGCACAGAACAATTTCGCCTTGACCATGCCGCCGGCCGAATCCGACATGGCCGCTCAGCTCTTCAAAGATCCGTATCTCTTCGACTTCCTCGGCACCGCCGATCCTCGCCGCGAAGCCGAGGTCGAGCAGGCACTGGTGGACCATATCCAGAAGTTCCTGTTGGAGCTGGGCACTGGCTTTGCCTTTGTCGGACGACAGGTGCGGCTGGAAGTCGGCGATGACGACTTTGTGCTCGATCTGCTTTTCTATCACTTGAAGCTGCGGCGCTACGTCGTCATCGAATTGAAAGCCGGAGCCTTCACGCCTGGCGATGTCGGTCAGCTCAATCTTTATCTTTCTGCGGTGGATGATTTGCTGCGTCACCCGGACGACCAGCCCACGATCGGCCTATTGCTCTGTCGAAAGAAAAACAAGCTGGTCGCCGAGTATGCCTTGCGCGGCCTGGACCAATCGATCGCCGTTGCAGCTTGGCAGACTCAGCTAACGGACTCCCTGCCTAAAGAACTACGCAGCAGCCTGCCCAGCATTGAGGAGATCGAAGCCGAACTGGCGGGCGACTTTGTGGATGAACCAGAGGAGAAATCTCACGCGAAGGCGCGAAGACGCAAAGGAGGAAAGGAATGAAGAAGTCGCGTCCCGCAAAAAAACTTAGCGACTCTGCGTCTTTGCGTGAGTCAGAAAAACAAGACAGTAAACCCGCGCTGGTCCCGAAGTTGCGATTTCCGGAGTTTATAGAAGAGTCAGTCCGATTGGTTTCACTTGATGACGTAACAGAAGAGTGCACGGATCGTCGTGGCAAAAAATTGACATTAGCGCCAATCATGGGTGTGAGCAAAACTGACGGTATTGTACCGATGGAAGAACGCCTGATAGGAAAGGACACCGCACGTTACAAGCTACTTTCACCTAACTGGTTTGCTTACAACCCGATGCGCATCAACATCGGGTCTATTGCGAGATGGAAAGGCGACCGGGATGTGCTTGTCAGCCCCGATTATGTTGTTTTCCGCTGCATAGATAACAATCAATCTGGTATCAGTGCAGATTACCTTGACCAGTTCCGCAGCTCACGCCAATGGGAAAAGTTCGTGACCGGCAGCGGCGACGGAGGTGTCCGCATTCGCATCTATTACCGGGACTTGGCGCGGTTATCGCTTCGGTTGCCTCCACTCCCCGAGCAGCAAAAGATCGCTGAGTGCCTCACTAGCCTCGACGCTCTGATCACCGGTGAGACGCAAAAGCTCGAAGCCCTCAAAATCCACAAACGCGGCCTAATGCAGCAGCT
>JAYTVM010000066.1:0-2493 GCA_043743995.1 Pirellula sp.
GACGACCGGCACGGCCGGTAACAAGGTTGATACGAGCAGCAACGGTACAACCTTTGCATTCTCAAGTGCCACGGATGTGATCGACGCAGTTGTCTCGGCGGTCAACGATGAACAAGTTCTCGCGACGAATGCTGGTTTGACCATCGCTGAAAACGCGACCGGCAACGTTATCTCCAACACGGCGCTTCTGACGACTGACGTCGATAACACAACTAGCCAATTGGTGTACACTATTACGTCTGTAGCTGCGAATGGTACTTTACGCCGCAGCGGTACAGCACTAGCGATGAACAGTACTTTTACGCAAGCTGATATCAACTCGGGGCTCATCACCTACGACCACAACGGGAGTGAGACGAATAACGATAGCTTTTCTTTCAGCGTCGACGATGGAGCTGGAACCGCGTCGACTGGTACTTTCAATTTCACCATTACTCCGGTTAACGACAACACGCCGGTGATCACCAGCAACGGTGCCAGTTCGACAGCTAGCATCAACGTCGCTGAAAATACGACTGCAGTGACGACGGTTACAGCAACGGACGGTGACTTGCCCGCGCAAACACTGACCTATACCATCATCGGCGGAGCCGATTCGGCACTGTTCGCTATCAACAGTTCAACTGGAGTGCTGACCTTTGTCTCTGGACGGAATCGAGAAGCGAACACGGACGCAAACCTAGATGGAATTTATGATGTCACGGTTCAAGCATCGGATGGTACCCTGACTGATACACAATCGATCAGCGTTACGATCACCGACGTCGACGAGTTCGACGTCGGGGCTGTAAGCGACACCAATGCTGCGGCAAATTCGGTTGCGGAAAATGCAACTAATGGATCAGCTGTTGGAATCACAACTTTTGCAGCGGATGCCGATGCGACGACCAACGCCATTGTCTATTCGCTTTCTAATAATGACGGGAGTCGATTCGCGATCAACAGTAGTACTGGTGTCGTCACCGTTGCCGGAGCGATCGATCGCGAAGTCGACGGGGCTACGCGAAACATCATTGTTCGAGCTACTTCGGCCGACGGTTCATTCACCGATCAAGTTTTTACCATCAACATCACCGATGTCGATGAATTCGATGTTGGCGTCGTTAGCGATAGCAATGCCGCGTCCAATACGGTGGCAGAAAATGCATCCAACGGAACGATCGTTGGGATCACTGCCTTTGCAAGTGACGCAGACGCGACGGCGAATGCGATCACTTATACGCTCGATGTCAATGCCGGCGGACGATTCGCGATCAATAGCTCCACAGGTGAGGTTGCCGTCGCCGACGGAACGTTGCTAAACTACGAAGCTGCAACATCGCATGGAATCACCATTCGAGCGACCTCGGCGGATGGCTCTTTCTCGACTCAAGTCTATACGATCAACTTGACCGACATCAACGAAGGGGCTGTTGGAGCTGTCTCCGATACTAATGCGACGGCTAACCTCGTCAGCGAAAACTCTGTCAATGGAACGACTGTCGGAATCACTGGCTTGGCTGCTGATCCGGATGGAACTGACACGGTTACTTATAGCCTGGATAGTGATGCAAGTGGACGATTTACTATCAATTCAACAACTGGTGTTGTAACTGTCAATGGAGCGATCGATCGCGAAGCGGCTGCATCCTACAACATTACCATTCGAGCGACTAGTAGCGATACGTCGTTTTCGACTCAATCCTTCACCATCAACATTGGCGACGTCGACGAGTTCGATACCGGTGCTGTCACTGATAGCAACGTCGCTACCAATTCAGTCGCGGAAAACGCCTCGAACGGAACGGTTGTTGGGATTATCGCTTCCGCCAGTGACTCCGATGCAACTACCAACTCTATCACTTACTCGCTTTTCAATAATGATGGCGGACGTTTTGCCATCAATAGCAGCACCGGCGTGGTCACCGTTGCTGGAGCCATCGATCGCGAAGTCGACGGGGCATCTCGAAACATTACCATTCGAGCCACCTCGGCCGACAGCTCGTTCACCGACCAGGTATTTACGATCAACATTACCGACGTTGACGAATTCGATGTAACGGCGCCTAGTGACACCAATGCCACCGCCAACGCAGTCAATGAAAACGTTGCAATTGGCACCGTTGTTGGAATCACGGCTAATTCCGCAGACGCCGATGCGACGACCAACACCATCACTTACAGTCTTTTCGACAGCGACAGTGGCAACTTTGCAATCGATGCCAACACCGGCATCGTAACGACTGCAACCTTGTTAAACCGCGAAGCGCTGGGACCCTCTAGAAACATCACCATCCGAGCCACCTCAGCTGACGGTTCGACGGCAGACACGGTCTTTACGATCAATATCAACGACTTAGACGAGTTCGATGTCGGGGCAGTCACTGATTCCAACTTAATCGCCAACTCCGTAGCTGAAAACGCTGCCAATGGGACGGTTGTTGGCATTACTGCCTTCGCAAACGATAACGATGCCACGACCAATACGACTACCTATTCGCTCGACGATAACGC